>CAYWBJ010000026.1:0-1951 GCA_964456165.1 uncultured Gemmatimonadaceae bacterium
ATGCTGCCGACCGAGGCACCGCCCAGCTTGGCGCGATAGAACGGGTTGTCCGCGGCTATCGCCTCCAGCAGTTCCTGCAGGCGCGCCAGTTGCTGCCGCGCCAGTTGCTGGCGGGGGCCGCTCGACTCGCCGTCGACGGCGTCAATTGGAAGTAGCTGCATGCTGGTCCCGTCGCTAGCCGGTTGTATATGGAGAGGTTAACCAGAATCCGGCTTTGGACAAGGTGCCGGGACAGCCAGCGCCTACTCGGCTGCAGCCAGTAGCGCACGGCCGCGCTGCTCCACCTCGCGCCAGTCAGCACAGCGCTTCACGCTGGTGTGGCTCCGGTTGATGTCGGTTGCCCGGTTCCAGGGCCGGTCCATGAGGAGCACGGGCACGCCGCTTGCGGCGAGCACCGCGGAAAAGTCGGCCGAGTCCTCCACGGCGAAGGCGAAGTCCAGCGCCGCCAGCTCATCCGTGGAGACGATGTCGGCCCCCGACGCCATGTCCTCGACGTCGAAGCGGCCGTACTTGTTCGCAAACAACAGCCGGTGGTAGATCATGCCCTCCTGCTCCAGCCACTGCGCGGTGGCGCGCCAGTGTTTGGGGTCGCGCCCCGTTACCACGCACACGTCGAGGCGCTCGGACCAGCGTCGCAGACAGTCCACCGCGCCGGCACGGGGCGGAATGCCGAGCAGCCCGGGGCCGCTGTTGAGGTAGGCGAGCAGGGTCTCCAGCTGGTCTGGGGAGAGCCCGAAAGAGACTTCCAGACTGAACGAGTGCAGCGCCTCGAAAGAGCGCGTGATGCCGAACAGGCACTGCACCGTGGCCGCCGCCACCTGGGCCGTCTTGCAGAGTACGTCGTCGACGTCAACGTAGACGCGGGGGCGCGCCGCGCCCATCAGTCGGTCCTCTGCCGGTAAGCCCGCAGCGCCCGCCGGTCGGCGTCGAATACCAGCTCCGCCTCGAGCAGCTCGGCCGCGGGTACGAGTCGATACTGGTCCACGTCGTCGCTGGGGCGCAACGCGCCGATGTCGCCCATCGGGCAGGTGAAGTAGGCCACGGTGGGAAAGTAGAGCACGCCGCGGCAGGGGTATTCGCTGGCGAAGGAGGCCAGGTAGGCGCACTGGTCGATCTCCAGGCTCAGCTCCTCCTTGAGCTCGCGCGCCAGGGCACTCTCCAGGGTTTCGCCGGGCTCCACGAAACCACCCGGAATCGCCCATTCGCCCTTGTGGGGCTCGCGGGCCCGGCGGGTGACAACGATGCGGTGATCGTGCTCGACAATGCCCACGACGGCTGCTACGGTGCTGTGGTAGTAGACGAAATCGCAGGCGCGGCAGTGGACGGCGCTTTCGTCGCGACCCGCCAGTCCAGCGCGGCCACACCGCGGGCAGTGGGCGAACTGGATCTGCGCGCAAAGATCGCCGCCGGAAGCGATGGGGTTTCGGTCGGTCAGCTCAGCACCCTCTCTGCCATCAGGGCGCTCGTGTTGGCCTCGCTGTCGCGGGCCAAGGACAATGGCAACGGGTGCTCGTCCTGATCGGTGATTTTGTGCAAAGGACCGCGAATTCGATGCCGCGGTCGGTCAACTCGCGATACACCGCGTCCAGATCATCAACCCGGGAGTAGACAATGGACGTGCTCCCGAACATTCAACGCCAGGACCAGGCATCGGCCGCGCGCACCGAGAACGGAGCAGCCGGAACCACTGAACGGGAGCCGGGAGCCCCGGTCTCGTGGCGGCGATTGGTCAGATTGTCGAAGCGCAACGTCAGGCCCAGCGGTCCACGCTCGAAGGCGGCGGAGGCGTCCAGGAGGGGGACGGCGTCGGCCCGGTAGGCATTGTCTTCAGCGCTGTACTGCCGGCCCACGGGGCGGACGCCGGCGCCGACCGCCAGTCCCGCGATCTGGCGCGGCCGGTAAGCCACCCACAGGTTGGCGAGATGGCGTGGCGCGAAGGCGGGTTCGTTGG
>CAYWBJ010000027.1:0-1851 GCA_964456165.1 uncultured Gemmatimonadaceae bacterium
ATCACGCAGGCCTTGACCCCGCCGGCTCGGACGGCGGCGGCGCGCAGCCGCTCATCGCGAGCGCTCGACGGTGTCCTGCTGGATGTTGCACCGGCCGATGCGTGGGTGTCTGAGGGGCTGCACAGTGGTCCGTTCGGCGTGCCGGAAATCTGCTGGCCGGACTACGGGATCAGTGCACGGCCGTAGCACCCCGGGGGAATTGGCCTGGCCCCGGCTCACCGGTTGACTGTCTCTGTCCTTGCCCCGTGGGTAGACGCTCGCGCCTGCATGATGTTGTTAGGTCTGATCTCCGCTCCTGGCGCTGAGGAATCAGGGCGACCGTCCTCGAGTGCCGCTGTACTTCTAAGGAAAGACCACGCGACACCTGCGTGTTAGACGAGTGCGTTGGTGAACGTCCACGACGCGACTCCTACGCCAAGCCCGAGCAGCGTATCGAGGCTGTAGTGATAGCGGCCGACGACGGTTGCGACGGCGACCGTGAGCGCGAACGCGATCAGCCACGGAAGCAGTGTGGGCACAAAGCTCCCGGCCGCCAGGGCCGCGGCGAGGGGCGTGGCGGTGTGGCCACTGGGAACGGTGTTGACTTCCACGGACATGTAGCTCAGCACGCGATTGTTGACTCGTCGGAAGAGCAGGTGCCGTTGGTCGAGGGGCGGTAATGGCTCTAGGCTTCGGGGGGCGCGAGTCTGGATCCACGGAAGTACCCCGTAGCAGCCGAACGAAGCTAACAACACACACGTCCAAAAACGATCGGGGGCGACCTCACCAGCAGTGCCGGCCAGGGTGACCAGGCCGTACGCGATCGGCACAAAGGGGTAGGCACAGAGATAGGCCAGTTCGAGGAGTTCCAGCAGCAGCCGCGGGCCGCGACGGATCAGGGACTTGAGGGCCGCCCGACTGAGGAGCCATTGATCCATACGGAGGAGGCGTTCCTCGAGGGCGAGCATCGGGGACCGGAAGAACAGCCCGCAGGTCCAGTATCCCTGTAGCAAGAGGACCGCCGGGATCCAGTCCCTTGTTACCCGCATGGAAAGTTGCAGCCTGAGCTGGGACAAGACGACGACGACACCGACGGAGACCATCCCGATCAGGAGTACACGGGTACGGTGGCGCGCCGACAGCGGTAGCATCCGTGCCAGCACGACGAGGTAGGCAAAGAAGCCGCTGACTATCCAGTCGGATACTCGCACCGGCCGATCTTTTCAGGCCGCTGCGTGACTTGCAAGCGGTGCGGGCTTCCACCCGGATAGTGGCGGAATGAACTGCAGTCGTTGCATTTGAACCAGACCCATCAGGGTTATTGAATCGGGTCAGCGCCGTCTGGGACTCCGGTTTGGGTGACTGCAACAGCCGTGAATGCGCTATAGATGGTGCCGGCTTGATTGGTGCCGAAGTGGCGGACGCTGATGGTCAGAGGTGGTGTGGCTGCGACGAAGTAGGTTTCAACACTGGCGCCCTGGGGCACGCCGTTGCACGAAGCCGGACCACCCGACGCAGCTAATCCTGGCGTCAGCGTGAAGGTGTAGGTGCTCTTGAAGGCTGGGTCGGTCCCGAGAGCAGGACTCACGAAGGTGTCTCCTCCCCCGTTGGTGGGTGGAGTGGCGAGGCTAGTGAGACTGGGGGCGTAGAAGCCGGCGCCGCAACTGGAGGCGTAGGCGGATTGTGCCGCATTGATACTTCGTAGCGATCCGAGAGCCGATGCTTCGTACGAATACGCCCGAGCCCGCGTCAAGTCGGGGATGGCGATTGCCTCGATCAGGACAATGATCGCGACGCCCACCAGTAGCTCGACCAGTGTGAATCCCCTATTCGATGGCCTATGCATTGTATTGTCAAGTTATTGGCGTATTT
>CAYWBJ010000028.1:0-13148 GCA_964456165.1 uncultured Gemmatimonadaceae bacterium
CGCGCCGTGATGGAGGCCCCGCACTACCGCCGATGAGGAGATAGGGTCGCAGATTGTAGTTGATTGACGGATAGACAATATTGTATTTTTGAGAATGGATTGCTTGGCGAACTCGGGGTTAGCCGCGCGCACCCCTTCCCGAAGTGGAACTATGGAGAGCCGCCACATGCGCCACGTCGTCGCCGTTATTTGTGCCACCGCAATAGCTTTTTCCTCGAGCCCCGCCGCCGCCCGCACCGAGTACCGCCTCGGCGGCGCCGACGGCAACCCCTGGGAAGCCGCCACTAACCCGGCCGGCGCGGGCGAGTACGTCATCCTCGACACCGGGGGCAACGTGGAGCGCACCGTCGCCGTCGGCGTCAGTCCATTCGGCCGAGCCAGCAACACGATGATCGTGGTCGACAGAACCGGCACCTCCATCAGTCCGCGTGAATTCGACGGCACGGTCGACGTGGCGGTGACCGACAACACTACCGGTCCCGGCGATGTCCCCCTGCCACTGGTCGGCGGCCGCGTCCAGGTCGCCACCAGTTGCGTCCACGCCGGCACCGTCTCACTCTGGAAGCCGACGTTCGACGGCGACCCCTCGACCTCGACCTTCAACCTCATTCGCACCGACGTGCCGCACGGCGGCGGCTACCGGGGCGCAGCGATCATCGATCTGACCGCCGCGCTGCCACTGAACCACATCCGTTTCTATCCCCGCCTGGGCCAGCGGGACGATCTCCGCCTGATCGAGACCCTGACCGAACCCAAAGATGCTATACACGATCTTTCTGACTTCGGCATCGACAGCTTCGCCGAGAATCTGCTCAACGGCTACACCATCCGCGTCGCCGACAACTCGGTCAACATCTTCATCAAGGGTCCGTGCGACCGCCCCCCTCGGGGCACCCATTCGGTGCACGAGAACTGGGTCAAGCGCGAAGATCCCCGGTTCGACGTGCTCTTCAGCACCGAGGAAAACCTCGACACGGTTGTCGATCTCACCTTTCCCACCCGGTCGATCCGCTACCTCGTCCTAGAACCGGAGCCTTCCCAGAGCTGGGAGGTAGCCGAGCTCGAGATTTTTCCGGAAGGGTTCGTCCGTGAGACCCGCATCGTCTCCCAGATCATGGATTTCCACAAGCCGGTAAACTGGGGCAAGGTCCGCTGGAGCGGCGTTTTCCGCGAAAACACCCGGGTCGAGATCCGCACGCGCACCGGCAACACAGCCGACCCCAACCTGTTCTTTGAGACCGACCCCAACGGCAACGTCGTTCCGACCACCCGTGAGCTGTACGAGGATATCAACTTCCTCGAGCAGCTGCCGATCGAATACGACTCTGAGAACTGGACCTTCTGGTCGCCGGTCTACGACTTCGAAGCGGGACTCCGCGATTCTTCGCAACTGGCCAAGGCCTGGAGCGACGGCGTTCCCATCGTCTCCGAGGGCCTGGGCCGCTATCTGCAAATGGACATCAGGCTCTTCAGCACCTTCAAGATCGCCCCCCGGGTGGATCAGATCGCCATTCTGTTCAGTGAGACCCCGGTCGCCCAGGAAGTGGTCGGCGAGATCTGGCCCATCGACGTGCCGAGCTTCGAGCCGGAGACGTTCACCTATGTCATCAAGCCCCGTTTCGAAGAGGACGACACCGGATTCGACCGCCTCGAAGTCGTCACCCACGCCCGCGTCACCGACGTGCGCTCGGTCACTCTGGACGGCTCCTTCGAAGTCGACCTGCAGGAATTCCCGCCGCTGATCGAGGACAACAGGCTCACCGTCGGCTTCCCGTTCCGCGTCGCCAGCCCGGACAGCAGCTTCAAGCAGATCGAAGTCGTCTTCGATGTCCCGGTGCTGCGTTTCGGCAGCCAGTTCACCGGGTGGGTCTACGACAGCGGCGATCCGGACCTGATCAAACAGCGCATCCAACCGGGCAATGCCACGTTCCGCTTCTCGGGTGACGACCTGAGCGTGCGTAGCCCCATCGGCGGCGATCTGCTGGTCGATGTGGCTGCCGCTCCGAACCCGTTCACGCCCAACGGCGACGGGGTGAACGAGGCGGTCGTCGTCTCCTACAAGCTTCGGGAAGTCACCGCCGGACGGCAGGTAAAGCTCGAGATCTTCGACCTGTCCGGACGCGCGGTGGCGACACTGGGCGACGAGTTCAACACCAGCGGGGCGTACACCCAAGAGTGGAACGGCCGCGATGATGCCGGACGACTGGTACCGCCCGGCTCCTATCTGTACCGCCTCGTGCTCGACGCGGAGACGGCCGAAGAGAAGCTCGGCCTGTTCGCCGTGGCCTACTGAGCGCCGGCGACCTGCCCCGGAGGTGACTATCGATGGCACCACCTCCACCCCGACGCCCCGATTCCCACTTCCACTTCGGCGCCGCGGCTGCCGCAACCTGCCTGATCTTCTACAGCCTGGCCAACGCCCGCACCGAATTTCTCATCGGCGGCGTGGACGGCAATGCCTGGGACGCGCTCATAGCGGCGGACGGCGCCGTGGAGTACTTGGTCTACGATGCCCACGGACAAGAGTCGCGACGTGAGATCGTCCGGGCGGTCCCCTCCTCGGAGCCGAGCAACCGCCTCACCGACTTCACGGGCAACACCTTCCGGCCGTTCCGCGTCGAAGCGGGGGTCAACCTGGTCCTGACCGACCCGGCCGAGACCTCCGACACCGAGATCCCCCTGCCCTACACCCGCGGCAACGTCTTCACCACCGGTGGTTGTATCGACGGTTTCGGCCGCAGCAAGGCCAAGACCATGTTCGACGGCGACCCGAGCTCCGCCTTCTTCCACCCGGTACGGCCTACCTTCCTGCACGGAGGCGGGCGTCTCGGCAGCCAGGCCGCTTCGCTCGTCACGCCGGTTGTCGACTTCCGCGGTGGCGTGCCGGTCAACCGGATCCGCTTCTACCCCCGACTGGGGCAGCAGGAGGACCTGCGGCTGATCGAGTCGTTCGCCGAGCCAGTCTACCCGGTGGCCGACTTCGCTCTGGACAGCTTCCGGGAGAACTTCCTCGCCGGCTTCGAGATCCGCCTGGCCGACAGTCGGCAACCGATTTTCGATCATCCCTTAGACGACGAGGGGTCGAAATGCCGCGTCTGCAGCCGGCAGGACCAGGCGGGTGGCCTCAGCTGGGTGAAAAACGGCGACGAGAAGCTGCGCCGGCTGGTGCTGAACCAGGAGAACCTGGATCCCGTCGTCGACCTGGAGATCCAGCGCCGCTACGTGCGCTGGATCTCGTTCGAGCCCCTGCCCGATGCCAGCTGGGAGGTCGCCGAGCTCGAGGTGTACGGCAAGGGCTTCGTGGAGCAGGCGACCTACATCACCCGGATTCTCGACCTCGGACGGCGGGTCAACTGGGGCAAGATCCGCTGGAGCGGCGACTTCCCACGGCATACGGGAGTCGAGATCCGCACCCGCACCGGGAACACGCCCGACTCCAACCGCTATTTCGGACGAGACGCCAACGGCAACCTGCTGCCGGTGACGCGCGAGCAATACGAGGAGATCAACTTCCTCGAGCGCCACCCGTCGGTCTACGACTCCGACAACTGGAGCTTCTGGTCCCCACCCTACGACCTGGAGGACGGACGCCGGGATTCCTCCGCCGCGGTCGCGGACTGGCAGGACGGAACCCCCCTCATCGGCCTGGGGGGCAGCCGTTTCCTCCAGGTGTGGATCGAGTTGTCGAGCACGTTCGAGAGCGCGCCGCGGATCGACCAGATCGCCTTCCAGTTCGCCGAGAACCCGGCAGCCGAGGAGATTCTGGGCGAGGTCTGGCCAGTGGTGGTAAACTCGATCGCGCCAGCTGCGTTCACCTATATCGTCAGACCGCGGTTCGCGGCGCAGAACACCGGTTTCGACCGGCTCGAGATCCTGACTCACAATCGGCCCACGGCGGTTGGCGGCGTCAGCATCGATGGCGATGCGGTCGACCTAGCCGCCTTCCCGCCCGCAGTGCTGGATGACCGGATCGTCATCGCCCTCCCCTTCCGTCGGGCAAACCCGGACAGCAGCCTGAAACAGATCGAGGTTCAGTTTGAAGTGCCGGTCCTGCGCTACGGTACCCGATTCACCGGCTGGGTCTACACTGCGGACGACGTTGACGGAATAAGGCAACGGGTGCAGCCGGGCAACGCCACCTACCGCTTCTCCGGGGACGCGCTCTCAGTCCGCACCCCGGTCGGCGGCGACCTGCTGACCGGTCTTGAGGTCGAGCCGAACCCGTTCACTCCCAACGGTGACGGGGTGAACGATGTCATGAGGCTCTCCTACCATCTTCGCGAGGTGACCACGCCGCGAGAAGTGATACTGGAGATCTACGACCTTTCCGGCCGACTCGTTCACCGGCTGCCCGGGTTCTGGTCGACCAGCGGCATCCACCGGCAGACGTGGGACGGGCGCGCCGCATCCGGGCGCGCCGTGCCGCCGGGCACCTACGTTTATCGCCTGCTTCTCGATGCCGAGAAGCCCGAGGAAAAACTCGGCACGCTCACCGTAGTCTACTGAGACGCCATCCGTCTGCCGCCATCTGCCTACACCACGAAGCCCTCGAAGGCTCCTAGGTCCGGATCGACGAAGCTGCGGTGGAAGCTCTTCCCCTTCAGGTACTTGGTCTCTAACTCGACGTCCCGCAGCAGGCGCTGATTGGTGACCTTGCTGTCCCGTCGGCGCACCGTTACGGCCAGCTCGTTCTCCCCGGCGACCGGCCAGAAATCCCGGCTCAGCTTGTAGATGAACCAGTAGCCGCCCACCCGGTAGCGCGGCGCGCCGAGCATGTACATCCGGTTGATCTTGCGTAGCTGCTCTTCGGGCAGATCGACCCCGTTGAGCGCAAAACCGTAGGAGTCGAGCTCGGTGGCGCCGGCGATACGCACCCGCAGCAGCACCTCGTGGATCCGTCCCACCTCGTCCCAGCGCGCCAGCTCGTCGCTGATCGTGAACACCACCGTGGCCGTATCCCCCTCGTCGAGGGCCACCGGCAACCGGCGGTGGCGCCCCGCCGGCTCAGGCTCCCCCTCGACCCGCCCACCCACCGTCGGTACGAAATAGTACTTGTCCCGCGGCGCCATCACCTCCGGGTCCACCACCTCCCGCAGCTGTTCGTAGAAGTCTGACTCGTAGGGCCACTGGGTGAACCACTGGGTCAGGTACATCCCGTCGATCTCCTGACGCCAGTAGTTGGTGGCCGTCGCCCGGACCATCTCGATGGTAGCGCCGGAGAGCCGGTCCGAGTCGACGCCGTAAGCGATGCAGCCGTGGACCCGGCAGTCGGTGCCGGAGGCCAGCCGGGCCATCGCCGAGAAATCGGAGGAAGAATTGATGTTGCCCTTGTCTTCCGGCACCAGGACATCCACGATCCCGGCATCCACCCAGGCCCGCAGGTCGAGGCCGCGCTCTAGGTTGCGCTCGATGGAGTTGTCCATCCGGATGACCAGCTCCCGCTCGCCCTGCGCCCCGGGCCGGCTCTTGACCGCGCCGTGAACTCGCTCGATCCAGGCGGTCATCACTTTCCGCCCCGCCTCCGCCTGATCCGGCCGGAAGTAGAACGGCGTGTAGTTCATGTGCAGCTCGAAGCCATCCACCTCGTAGCGCTCGAGGGTCTCCGCGATCAAGGCGAACCGCTCTTCCCGCACCTCCTCGTGCATGAAGTCGAGGCATTCGTTGCCGGGTCCCAGCTCCAGGTCGCCGGCGGCGCCGATCTCCAGGTGCTTGTTCTCGAGGCGGAAGTTGGAGGTCCGGGTATCGACACCGCGCTCGCCGCTGCCCTGCTGCACCAGCAGCGTCGGGTAGAGCAGGAAACCCTTCTCGTGGGCCCGCTCGCAGACGATGCGCAGCGGGTCGTTGCCCTCCTCGATCAGGTGTCCGGCGTTCTGGTGGGCGCGGCGGAAGATCTGGTGCGTCCAGATCTCGTTCGGGCTGCCCCAGAGCTCCCCCACCTCGGTGTCGTGCAGGACGGTGCGGCCGTCCCCGAGGCAGAACATGATCGCCTCCACCGGGGTGCCGATCAGCTCGTCCACCGCCTGCTCGTACTCCTCCTTCTGCATCGGCGGTTCGTACATGTAGATCAGCGGATGCCGGCCGTCGTGGTAGAACATGTATCGGGGTCTTCCGTCAGTTCGTTTCATGGTAGCCCTCCTCATTTGGTCCAATTTCCGGGTAGACGCGTCGTCTACCCGGCTTTCTCCTCCACTTCCACATACTGGTTGGCCGGCAAGTCTACCAGTGACTGGGTAGCTCCGCTCGGCCAGCTCACCTGCAGCGAGTCGACCAGCTCCACCTGCCCGAGACCGAAATGGGCCCGCGGATCCTCGCTGGAGAGGAAACTGCTGCCGCAGAGCATATCGCGAAACTGGGCTCGCCCCCCGGCGACCAGCCGTACGCGCGCGCCGATGCCGTCCCTATTGCTCACCGTTCCCACGAGCCTGACCCCCAGCCAGTTCTGCCGCGTCCCCACCTCGTTACGGAGCAGGGCCGGCCGGTCGTTGAGGTTGGTGATGAAGATGTCTAAATCGCCGTCGTCGTCGTAGTCGCCGATCGCGGATCCCCGACTGACCCGGGCGATCCCGAAGGCGTCACCCGGCGGCGGCGCCAGCAACTCGAAGCGGCCGTCACCGAGATTTCCGAACAGCTGGTTCAGCTGGGCGTAACCGGTGCCGCTGCCCGACCGCTCGATCTGGGGATAGACATGGCCGTTGACGACGAGCAGGTCCAGGTCCCCGTCGTTGTCGTAGTCGAAGAACCCCGTGCCGAAACCCAGCTTGCTGTAGCTGGGCCGGGCCAGCCCGGCGGCGGCGGTGGCATTGGCGAACATCCCGTTTCCCTCGTTGCGGTAGAGGGTGTTGTAGTCACTCTCGAAGTGGGTCGTGAAAATGTCGGGGTGTCCGTCGCCATCGTGATCGCCCCAGGCCAGCCCCATGCTGGCCTGGGTGTGCCCCATCTCGCCGTAGGCCGCGTTGGCGTGCAGCGAGACGTCCGCGAACCCGCCGCGGTCGTTGCGGTAAAGGAAGTTCGCGTTCGAATCGTTGGCCACGTAGAGGTCGGCGTCGCCGTCGCCGTCGTAATCGGCAAAGAGCACACCCAGCCCGAACCCCGGCTCCGGAGCGGCGACACCGGCCGTCTCCGTGACCTCGGAGAACCGCCCTCCATCGTTGCGGTAGAGGTTGTCGGGAGCCGGCGTCAGTCCCAGCGGTCCAATAAAGACCTCCATGCCCCGCCACTGGCCGGTCACGCCCGGGATCTCTCCCAAATCGATTTCGGCGTAGTTGGTCACGTAGAGGTCCACGTCCCCATCCCCGTCGTAGTCAGCAAAAGCGGAGCCGGTGCTCCACCGCGCCCCGGCCACCCCCGCTAGCTCGCCCACCGCCGCGAAGCCGGCCGCACCGTCGTTGCGATAAAGGACGTTCTCCTGGAGGTTAGTGACGTAGAGATCGGCATCCCCGTCATTGTCGTAGTCGGCGCTGACCGCCCCCATTCCCCATCCCCGGCCCGCTGCTCCCAGCGCTTCGGCTACGTCGGTGAAACCGGCACTACCGTCGTTGCGGTAGAGCGCGTTCCCCCCCCCGCTCCCGGGGCTCTCCAGCGTCGCTCCGTTGACCCAGTAGATGTCCAGGTCGCCGTCGCCGTCGTGGTCCAGCAAGGCCGCTCCGCCGCCCTTGGCCTCCACGATGCACCTCTTCTCCTCCACCGCGCCGCTCGTGTGGACCTTGAGCAGGCCGACCGCCTCGGCAACGTCCACGAAGCGCGGCCGCAGGGATCCGCCACGCGCAGCCTCGTGGTCGCCGACGGCGGCTGGGACCGTTGCCATCTCTTCCTGCCCCCCTTCGGGAGAAGAACAGCCCATTGCAAGCGGCAACAGCCAGCCTAGACGACGGAAACTCAGAGCTCTTCCTCCATTCGCACCAGCTGCTCGCGCACGTTGGCATGTTCAGGTTCCAGTTCCAAGACGCGCCGGAACGCCCGCCTAGCCGGTTCCGGCCGCCCGGCCCCCATGTGGGCCTCCCCCAGGCGCAGGTAGGCGTCCATACAGGTGGAGTCCGCTTCCACCGCCCTCTCCCATGCTGCGATCGCCTGATCGATCGCCCCGCGCTCCGCGAGAATCGCCCCCTGCTTCAGGTGCTCCCATGCACGGCTCAGACGCCGGAACTCCTGCAGCGCGTCTTCTCTTTTCCGCTGCTGACCACTGCGCCAGAAAGCCTGGCTCAGCAGGTAGTGGGCATGGGCGTTTCGCGGTTCCAGTCTCACCGCATCCTCAAGCGCGGCTATCGCCTCCGGATGGCGGCCCTGCTGCGTGTAGATGCCGCCCAGTCCGAGATGCGCCCACACGTTGCCGGGTTGCAGGGTCCGGACCCGCTCAAAGTCCACCTCGGCTTCGGACAGCCGGTTGAGCTGCGCCAGCAGCCTGCCCCGGTCGAGGCGGGCGTTGGCGTGGGTGGAATCGCGACGGACGGCGAGATCGAGAGCTACGAGGGCTCCCGGGACGTCGTCGATCGCCAGCAGAGCCTCCCCATACCGGAAATGGTATTCGGCCTTTTCGGGTGCCAGTGCGACAGCCTGCCCAAGCTCCGCCACCGCCTCGGCATGTCGGTGCCGGGCTCGCAGCGACATCGCCAGCGCGTAGCGCACACCGGGCTTCCGCGGGGCCACGATCAGAGTCCGCCGGAAGGCCGCGATTGCTTCATCGTGCTGGCCGAGACGAAAGTGAGTGCGCCCTGCTTCGAGATAAACCGACAGACTGTCCGGGTCTGCCCGTGCGGACGGCCCACTTTCCTCCTGCCCCCCGCCCCCGTCCGTCCCTTCCGGGCCACCGGTGCAGGCGACGAGTCCAACCAGCACCAGGACGCACACTGCGACTGCCGCGGCGGAGAGCCATCCCTCGCCGCGCCATCCCTGAACGTCGTATGATCCGATCGGACTCACTTGAACCAGATATAGTGAACGACGAACCAAATTCCCGACGTGGCGAACTGGCCCAGGATCACGCCGATGAAGAAGGGCCGGCCCCTCACGTAGAGCCCGGGACCACCGTAGCGCATGATCAGACTCTTGAACAGCCAGCCCAGGAAAACGCTGAAGAAGGCCGAGCTGAAGACCGCGCTCAGGGGCAGCCCCAGCGGGTGGAACGGCCACCAGAGGAAGCGCTGCCGCGCCAGCATCAGCAACCCCATCATCCCGGCACCGATGCCGGCAAACCCCCAGTTCTCCCAGTGTGGTCCCTCCATGGACGCGATCCGGGTGGAGGCGTTGTCGAACGGATAGCGGGCCCCCCAACCGAAAAAGAAACCGTCGGTATTGATCCCACCGTAGGTGTAGGCTAGATCGAGGATCATCCAGATCGAGGTGGCAATGCTGACGACGATGGCGATCAGGATCGCGACGAAGACCAGCCGGCGGTTCCCGCGGATGGTCTCCTCCACCACCTTGAGCGCATTGGCGCAAGAGGCCATCACAAAGGTCAGGATGTCGCTGGCCCAGACGTAGGTGAAGGACAGGGAGATGATGCCTGAGGCTCCCAAAGCCCTGGTGCCGATCCCGGCGGCGACGAAGTCCGAGGCGATGACCGGGCAGTAGTTCCAGGCCAGCCCGCCCTCGGCAACCACGCGGGTTATGGCGACGAAAACGGCGAAGGCGAAGAACAGGTAGACCGGCACGATCCAGCCCGGCAGTCCCGTCTGCTCCAGCCAGAACCCCATGAACAGCAGCGCCCCGATCAGCAGGAACACCGCTGCACGATAGGGCAGGATCTCGTCGCCGTCGTCGACGCTGCGGTCGTCGCGGAAGGCGCGGCGCAGAACCTTGCGCAGGTGATCGCGCGCCGTCCAAAGGCCGAACAGGACGAGCACCATGTAGGCGCCGAAGCCCTGGAGGGTCAGGATCGAATCAGCGTGGCGGCTGTAGACACCGAACAGCGGATCCACCCGCTGGATCCCAAAGGTATTGAACAGGCCTTCCTGGATAACCCCGAGCAGATAGAAGAACCAAAGACTGAAGGCGACGTCGCGGTTGATGAAATAGGCAAAGCCAATGAGCTGGAAGTGGATGCTGAAATGGACGTCGACGGTGTCGTTGAACAACAGCAGCGAGCCGCCGGGGACTCGCAATCCGCTGATGAAGGGGTAATACACCGACAGGCGGTTGCTGCTGTAGAGTATGGCGGTAACCGCGAAGCCGGCCCACATCAGCGGGTTGCGGAACAGCGGCTTGACCAGCGCCGGCCGGGACGGGTCACGTCGCGACGGGCCGTCCTGGATCATCGCCAGTGGCACCTGCACCAGCGGATAGATCAACCGCTCGTTGACAATCCACTGCCGCCGCAGGATCACCATGATCGCGATCATCGCCAGATAGAGTGCCAGGATAAAAGGCAGCCAGTGGACCAGCGGCGGCAGCCACAGCTCCCACGGGATCCCGGAGCCACGCGGCGCCCCCTCGTAGAAGTACTTGATCTGCTCGAAATCGAGATGCGGGATCATCCACGTCGGGATGTGGGGGAACAGGCTGTTCCAGTTGTTCTCCGGGGTAGCATAGTAGATGACGCTGGTGATGTGGGGCAGCAGGAAGGAGGTCAGGCCGCGTTCCGGGATCGGCGTGGCGATGATCCACATGATGTAGATCAGGGCCAGCTCGGCACGGTTGAGCATCCAGCTGCGGCGCATCGCGCCGACGAATGTGTTGGCGACGAATACCAGGTAGAAGAACAGGATTATGGCGGCGGCCGTCGTCATCAGCGCGGCAATGCGCTCGCCGTACAGCATCATGCCCACGTAGGGCACCATCGTGCCGATCACACCGGTGCCCAGGGTACCCACGACCAGGGCGCGTAAGGTGACGGCGTGCCGCGCAGCCTCCCTGCCATTGGTCAACATGCGGTCGGGGCTCCTGCGGTCCTCACCGGTCGTGGTCCAGGTGGGACGTCTTCGGGTGGACGCCACCGAGCCGGAAGGCGGGGTAGCGCTGGGCGGCGTAGCTCCGATCACCCTCCCTGATCCGCAGCAGCTGATCGGCTTCCACGTTCTCGAATCGCTGCCGCGTGCCGCTGGCCGGCCAGAAGATCTCCAGGACCTCCACCCCGGTGGCCGATCCCAGTCCGATCTCGCGCCTGAAGCTGGAGGCACCGAAGCTGCTGCCGCCCGATACGCGGGCGTGGATGGTGCGTTCGCCATCCTCGGCCCGCACCTGCAGCCGCACGCGGGCGCCGATAGCGTCCCGGTTGGACTGCACGCCCTCCAGCTCGAGTTTGAGCCAGTGATTGCCGTGGCCGGGATTCTCGAACAGCACGTTCTGGTAGACATCGCCGGTGAAGGCGCCACCCATGACCGCGAAGACTTCCTGGTCCCCGTCGTGGTCCAGGTCGCCGAAGGCCACGCCATGTCCCTTCTGCAGGTGGCCGAAACCACCAGAGCTGGTGACGTCCTGGAAGTACTCGCCGCCGGCGTTGCGAAACATCCGGTTGGGCATGATCGAGGTCAGGCCCGGGTCGCCGGTGCCCAGATAGCAGTCGGGATAGCCGTCATTGTCCAGATCGCCGTAGTTGCTGCCCATCGTCAGCAGCACCTTGTCGATCCGCGCCGCCCTGGTCACGTCGGCGAAGGTTCCGTCACCGCGGTTGCGGTAGAGACGCGGTCGTTGGGCTGAGGTCTCCAGTCCCAGGTAGTCTGCCGCCACGTCGCCGGCACCGGCCTCGTAGCCGGAGACGAAAATGTCGAGCCAGCCGTCGTCATCGTAATCCCAGAACCAGCCCGGAAAGCTGCGCGGCGGGCCGGGGACGCCGGCGGCCGTGGTCACGTCGGAGAAACCGCTTCCGGCGGGGCCCGTCGCCCCCTCGTTGTGGAAGAGCAGGTTGGTCTCTTCCGGGTTGAGCCGCGAGACGTACAGGTCCAACCGCCCGTCGTTGTCGTAGTCACCCCAGACCACCGCCTTTACGTACCCCTCGATCGCCATCCCCGTGGCGGCGGCGACGTCCTCGAACGTGCCGTCACCCCGGTTGCGGAACAGCTCGCAGGCATGGCGCCGGTCGCCGAACGACTCGTTACCGACGAAGAGATCCAGCCAGCCGTCGTTGTCGTAGTCGCCCCAGGCCGCCGTCTGGGTCGGGTGGTAGGTCAGCAGGCCGGCGGGCTCGGTAACGTCGTCGAAGTGACTGCCTCCGTGATTCTTCAGGAGTGAGTTGGGATGCCGTCCCCCGTCCGTCGCCGGCGGGCGGTTGAGCCAGGCGCCGCGCAGGATCAGCAGATCGCGATAGCCGTCGTTGTCGTAGTCGGCCTGTTTCGCGTTGAGGCCACCGGTGACGCCGGTCAATCCGGCAGCGTCGGTAAGATCGGCGAAAGTGCCGTCGCCACGGTTGCGGAAGTAGCGCAGCTGGTCGAGCAGTCCCCAGGAAGAGGCCATGATATCCAGGTGACCGTCGCGGTCGAAGTCCTCCATGACGGCGCCTCCTGAAAGACCGACCACGTCCAGTCCCAGCGCCGGGGCCACGTCGCGAAAGCGCCCGATGTCGTAGTCCGAGGCGAACAGCTCCGGCCCCAGCAGCTGCCCTGCCGGCACCCCGCCCGGATATTCGCCGAGCGTCATGTAGGCGATGTTGAGCATCCACCGCGCCGCCAGGTCGTCCGGATTGCGCGCCAGCACCGCCTCGAAGTGGCTGACGGCGGCCCGCGACCCCCTCTGCATCGAGTGCACCCCCTCGCCGGCGATCGGAAACAGGCAGGACTCGATCGTGTGGTTGACGAAGCAGTTGTCCTGCTCGCCCAGGCGCAGGTGGGCTAATCCCAGCAGACCCTGCAGCCGGTGCCGCTGCCTTCGGCTCTTCGTCTCATAGAACAGTTTTCCGAATGCCTCGATCGCCGCCTCCGTCAGGCCGTCCAGCAGCAGCTCGATGGCCAGCCCCAGGCGGACGGCGGCTATAGCCTGATTGCTACTCCAATCGCTCGGCCCGACCGCGAGCAGGTGCTCCAACTGATCGCGGAAGTGCTGGACCCTGAGGTTGTTGGCGTAGGGGTGAGCAGTCGGAGCGAAGGCGGCGGTGATCCCCCCAAGCCGTCGCGCCATGCGCGCCGTGCCGCCGTCGGCGACCGCCTCCGCCACATCGCCGGCTGGACTGTCTGCCGTGTCACTGCAGGAGATCAGGCCGGTCAGGAGAACAGACGCGATGA
>CAYWBJ010000029.1:0-2370 GCA_964456165.1 uncultured Gemmatimonadaceae bacterium
GGTAGGAGGTCATCGAGATTCTTTTCCTATATCCACTAGCCACCGCTCGCGCCGTCCTAGCTTCGCTCGATGTGTTCGATCGGTTTGGCAGGGGCGCTCGAAGGCCGGGTGTGACGGTGACGGGATTCACACCCAACTCTAGTCAACTGCCGATGCGCGGTCCGCTGCGGCCTCTCCGCTCCATACTCCGAGTATTTCCCCTCAAACGCCGGAATAGGCACAACAATCCGATCCGGGAACTACCGATCGTGACTGATGATCAGCGCATCCCCCCGAAGTTCTCCATCGCGTTCACATCCAGGTCGTTCGTCGGCTCTTCCAGCAGCAGCACGACCAATTATAGGAAAATCAAAGCTACCTTCCAAGTTATTCTGCCCTCCAGACATCGCCACGTGACCCGTGCCGATGGAAATTGGGACGTAATGAAAAACCGCTAGGAGCGGATGGAAGTGCCGGGGCTGGTGTCCAACTGCCCGGATCTAGACGCCTCAACCAGTTAAGCCCTGTAAGTTGCTACCCAAGGGGCACAGCGAGGCCGTGCCGAGCAGTGATCAGACCGGTCGGAGGACAGCAACAACGGGATAGAGAAAATCAGACCACCCGTTCCAACTCGCGCTGCAGGGCGGACGCGCCGCTGCGATGGCCGGAGGATCGGCTGCTAAACCGCGGCGCAAAGACAGCTGCACTACTTGACCCGTCCTCTTAAAAGGCCTTTTATAATTTCTATACTTTACTGAAGGACCAAATCCAAAGGAGAGAGCACTATGGCCGCGCTGCTGTCGATCACCACCCCCATGGCCCCACCGACCTGGGCGCTCTTGCAGCGCCAGCTCATCGCCGCCGAGTCCCAGGCCTGCGAGGAATTCTACGCCCGTTTCTTCGACGAGCGGGGATACCTCAAGTGCCTGCCCCGCTGGGGCGGCAACGACGGCCCGGACGACGCTATCGAGAACTGCACCGGCTGGCCGATCCTGCACGCCATCGGCGGTTCCGATTCGGTGCTGGCGATGGCCAAGCAGGCCTGGGAGGGACACATTCTGCAGTACACCGAGGCCAGGACCGTCGACGTGCCCTTCGCCCGGGAGGGCATGTACTATAAGGAATTCCCGGTGATGTTCGACTTCTTCCATCACCAGGAGGGGCTCGTCGTCCTCAACCTGCAGGGGCTCTCGGATCCGTACGACGACCGCATGGAGAAAAGACTGCGCCGCTTCAGCGGCTGCTACATGGACGAAGATCCGCAGGCGAAGAACTACGACCCGGAGCACCGCCTCATCCGCAGCCTGTTCACCGGCAGCCGCGGCCCCCTGCTGCGCAAGGCCACCGCCCTGGACTGGGCCGGCGACCCCATCGACGTGGACAACTTCCCTGATCCCAAGCACGGCGAGCGCAACTGGGACGAGATGCTCGCCCACTTCGAGGAATACACCGACGTGATCGGCGACCATCCGCTCAACCTGCAGGCCACCAGTCTCGCCGCCAACGCCTACGCCTGCACCGGCGACGAAAAATATCGCGACTGGCTGATCGAGTATGTCGACGCCTGGTGTGAGCGCACGGCTGCCAACGACGGCATCATCCCCTCCAACATCGGCCTCGACGGCACGATCGGCGGCGAGTGCGACGGCAAGTGGTATGGCGGCTGTTACGGCTGGGGTTTCACCGTCACCGTACCGCAGACCGGTGCCAAAGCCAATCGCGGTGGGGCGACTCGCGCCGTCATCGGCTTCGGCAACGCCCTGCTGGTGACCGGAGAGCAGCGGTACATCGACGTCTGGCGCCGCATGCTGGCCACCGTCAATGGCAACGCCAAAGAGGTCGACGGCCAGACCCTCTATCCGAGCATGTACGGCGACGAGGGCTGGTACGCGTACGGACCCCATCCCTACAGCGCCGGCGCCCTGCAGACCTATCTCTGGTCGATGGACCCCAACGACCGCACCCTGATCGACAACGACTGGATTCGCTACCTGGAGGGTGAGAACCCCGACTACCCGGTCGCGGCGCTGGAGCGCGCGCTGGAGCAGTTGCGCAAGAGAGTTGAGGGGATGCGGGCCGAGAACGCCACCGACGACACCCGGCTGTCCGATGACACGCTGCAGTTCAATCCGGCCGTGATCAACAGCCTGGTAGAGCTCATGCTCGGCGGTCACACCCCCGCCTTCGGCGAGACCCTGCACGTGCGCCTGCGCTACTTCGACCCCGACCGCGGCCGCGCCGGCATCCCCGAGGACGTCGGAGCCCTGATAGAGTGCCTGAAGGAGGACGAGGTAGTCGTCTACCTCGTCTACTCCAGCCAGGTGAACCCGAGGACGCTGATCGTACAGGACGGCGCCTTCGCCGAGCACCAGTTCACAAGCGCGACCAGCG
>CAYWBJ010000030.1:0-9542 GCA_964456165.1 uncultured Gemmatimonadaceae bacterium
AACGAGTTGCTGTTGACTTTGCGATTGTAAATTTAGGTGTTAAGTTACTAGTCCTGCGCTCCGTGATGTTTCAGGCGCACTGCGTCGGTCTGTGCCGAATCCTAGGCTATCGTCCTGATGCTTACTTGTCGCCATGCCGGCGTGATTTCGGCGATGCCAGCGGGCCTGGAAACCAGCTCGTATACCTGTTGACTAGCGCCGCCGGTTTCGATGTATAGCTTGGCCTGCGGATGGGCGGCGTATTCGATCACGACCTCGGAGCTTGACTGCTGCGGCTGCACGTCGGGCGCGTCGCCGGTCCATGCGGCACGGTCGTAGTCGAGAGCGGCCTGGGTCGAGATCACGACCCCTAGGTCGATGTCGACACTCTCCAGTTCGCCCAGGGCGTTCAGACTCGCACCCTCGGGCAGCTTCAGGCGCAGCTTCTCGCGCACACGGGGCCGCAATGGATGTTCCGCTAGCTCCGTGCAGGTTACGGCGTAGATCGCCGAGCGCTCGTCCCGCCGGCGGCAGCGGATTGTTTCGATCGTCTTGCCGGACTCGGGATTGGGCAACGCGTAGATCCACAGGCGCTCGCTCTTCCAGTCGCGTCCGGAGCGAACCCGGGTTTCGCCCTGTCCGTAGGCGGCCGCTGGCCCTCCGTTCGCAAGCTGCTGGGTATGGGTCGGGAGGATCGCGTGCGCGACGTCGGTAACCGCCGCGAACGAACTGGCGCCCCATCCGGTGCGGGACTGCTGGATGGCGAAACGTCGCAGGATGGGTGCGGTGGTGTAGGTGCCGTCGTCGTACTCGAGCACGTAGTCCGATACCGGGGTGCCGAGCTCGTTGCCCTCGCCGCCGAACTCCGGCAGGCCGTCCATACTGCGGGCAGAGGCCTGCTCGACGGCATGGAGGAACAGCACGTAGCTGGCCTTCTGCTGCACACGGATCTCAACCTCCACGTCAGACTCGCCGAGGAGAATCACGTTGGGCTGTCCGGCCTGGCCTAGGGAGAAAGGGACGCCCTGGAAGACCTGGTCACCATAGTACTGGTCGCCGCGACGTACCAGTCGCAGGGTGTCATCCAGCTCGTCGCGATCGGTGTTGAAGGTGGTGCTGAGATCGACGGCGGCGAATTTGTCGGAAGCGGGAGTGTTCATGGCTGATTTCCCCGGGTGTCTTCTTGCGGCTCGAAGTATAGCTGGGAGCGCGGAGGCGATCAAGAACTCAGCGTGTTCTCCAGGGCGAGGGCGCGTTAGCAGGCTCGCAGTCTCTTTGGCGCGGCTCGCGCAGTACCCACTGTCAGGTCGGCGGTTTGCTGCCGGTCGAACCAGCCGTGCAGGCTGCTGCGGATGCCCGTATCGCCACTCCGCGAAATGGGATTTCGCCCTTGAGCTACCCTTCCCTCCCGGTCCGTGTTCCTGCAGAGCCGGAATCGGTGTCGCCGCAAGTTGGGTGTCACCACGTTTACGCTCTATGGGCATTGTCGTAATTTATAGCGGATGCGCGGTTGTGCTCCGACCGCCGCTCCAGGAGCTGGCACATCCCGCACTCGGCTAAAGGCTAGACTACACCGTCCAGAATGCGCGCAGTGAACCTGTCGGACAAGGAAATGCGAGTCGAGCAGGGCGATGTCTGAGTCAAAGCTGGAGGGCCGCGTGGCCGTTGTTACGGGGGCCGCTCAGGGCATGGGCGCCCTGAGCGCGCGCGTGCTGGCGGCGGCCGGGGCTGATGTCGTCCTCTGTGACCTCAACACCGAAGGTGTCGCCGCCGTAGGGTCGGAAATCGATCCCACCGGCAGGAAGGCTCTGGCGCTCCGCACCGACGTGACCGTGGAGAGCGAAGTCGACGAACTGGTGGCCGCCGCCGTCGAGCGCTTTCAGCGGGTGGACATCCTGGTGAATAACGCCGGCATTTTGAGGGCGACGCCGGTTGACCAGATCTCGGCGGCGGAGTGGGACCTGGTGGTGGACGCCAATCTCAAGAGCACCTTCTACTGCAGCAAAGCCGTCCTGCCCTCGATGCGGGCCAACGGCTTCGGCCGCATTATCAATATGTCGTCTTCTGCCGGCCGCAGCGTCAGCACGCTGGGGGGCGCCCATTACACCACTGCCAAGGCGGGTGTGCTCGGTTTCACGCGCGCGCTGGCCAAAGAGATGGCGCCCCACGGAATCACGGCTAACTCTGTCTGTCCGGGACTGATCGACACGGAGATGGTGCGCGCCAACTGCAGTCCCGCGCGACTGCAGGCCTACGAGCAGAGTTTTCCGATCCCGCGGCTGGGCACACCCGAGGAGGTTGCCCGCCTCGTCCTCTTCCTGGCCGCCGACGCGCCGTACATCACCGGAGCCGCCTTCGACATCAATGGCGGAGATCTGATGATATGAAGGCGATAGTCAAGACGCGGGCCGAACCGGGTCTCTGGATGGAAGACGTGCCGGAGCCCGAAATCGGCATCAACGACGTGCTGATCAAAGTCGAGAAGACCGCCATCTGCGGTACCGACGTCCATATCCACGACTGGGATCCGTGGGCCCAGAAGACGCTCCGGGTACCGCTGGTGATAGGCCACGAGTTCGTCGGCATCGTCGAGGAAGTCGGGTCCAATGTGCGCGACTTCCAGAGGGGCGACCTGGTTAGCGGGGAGGGCCACATCGTCTGCGGGCACTGCCGCAACTGCCTGGCCGGTCGTCGCCATCTCTGCATGAACACCAGCGGTGTCGGGGTCAACCGGGACGGCGCCTTCGCCGAGTTCGTCTCCATCCCGGTCACCAACGTCTGGTACTGCGATCGCAACATCCCCACCGACATCTTGACATTCTTCGATCCACTTGGCAATGCGGCACACACTGCGCTGTCGTTCGACCTGCTCGGGGAGGACGTCCTCATTACCGGCGCCGGACCCATCGGCATCATGGCTGTGGCTATCTCGCGTCACGCCGGGGCGCGTCACATCGTCATTACCGACGTCAACCCGTACCGCCTCGAGTTGGCGTCGGCGATGGGTGCGACGCGCGCCGTCGATGTGCGGTCGGCGGATCTCGGCGACGTAGCTTCCGAGCTGGGTATGAAAGAAGGGTTCGACGTGGGGATGGAAATGTCTGGCAGCGGCAAGGCATTCGCGGACATGCTGTCCCACATGTGTCACGGCGGCAAGGTGGCCTTGCTGGGAATCCAGGAGAGCGATCTGGCGATCGACTGGAACAAGGTGATCTTCAACGGACTGACCATCAAGGGCATCTATGGCCGGGAGATGTACGAGACCTGGTACAAGGTGACCAGCATGCTGCAGACCGGCCTGGACGTGATGCCGGTGCTGACCCACCGCTTCGACTACCGTGATTTCCAGGAAGCCTTCCAGGTGATGCGTTCCGGCAACTCGGGCAAAGTGATAATGAATTGGACGTAGCCTTGCGACCAGAGCGCCCCGACGCCCAAAATTCCAACGCTGCTTCTTTAACGGCGCACTAGGCCACAAGGGACGGAGAGAGATGTACGGTTCAGTCAAGCAACACCTCAAGGCAGAACTGGCAGAGATCGAGGCGAGCGGTCTTTACAAGGGTGAGCGCGTCATGAGCGGTCCGCAGCAGGCCAGCGTCGACGTTTCCGGGGCGTGCGTGCTGAACATGTGTGCCAACAATTACCTCGGGCTCTCCAACCATCCGGAGATTCTGGAGGCGGCACGGGCAAGCCTGGTCGAGTGGGGGTACGGCCTCTCGTCGGTCCGCTTCATCTGCGGCACCCAGCGGATCCACCACGAGCTGGAGGCGAAGATTTCCGACTTCCTGGGTACCGAGGCGACGATTCTGTATAGCTCTTGCTTCGACGCCAACGGTGGTCTGTTCGAGACCCTGCTCGGTCCCGAAGACGCGGTCGTCAGCGACGCGCTGAACCACGCGAGCATCATCGACGGCATCCGCCTCTGCAAGGCCAGGCGGCTGCGCTATAGGAGTTCCGACCTCGACGACCTGGAGGCCAGGCTGGTCGAGGCGGCGGACTGCCGCTTCCGGATGGTGGCCACCGACGGCGTGTTTTCGATGGACGGCATCATCGCCGACCTGGAGGGTATCTGCGATGTAGCCGAGAAACAGGACGCGATGGTAATGATCGATGATTCCCACGCGGTCGGGTTTCTCGGCAAGACCGGGCGCGGTACTCACGAGCACTGTGGCGTGATGGACCGGGTCGACGTGATCACCGGTACCCTGGGAAAAGCGCTGGGCGGCGCCAGCGGCGGCTACACGAGCGGACGCCGGGAGATCATCGACCTGCTGCGGCAGCGTTCCCGGCCCTATCTGTTTTCCAACAGCCTGGCGCCCGCGATCGTCAACGCCGCCCTCAAGGCTCTCGAGCTGGTCTCGGCCTCTACGGAGCTGCGGGACCGCCTCGATGACAACACCCGCTACTTCAAGGAGCGCATGCTGGGCCACGGGTTCGTACTTAATGAAGGCAATCACCCGATCGTTCCCATCATGCTGGGTGACGCCGTTCTCGCCCAGAGGGTGGCCGCGCGTCTGCTCGAGAAGGGTGTCTTTGCCATCGGCTTCTTTTACCCGGTCGTCCCCGAAGGCAAAGCCAGGATTCGCACCCAAATCTCCGCGGCCCATACCCGCGCGGACCTGGACCTGGCCATTCGCGCGTTCGCAGAGGTGAAGCAGGAGTTCGGCTTTTGAGTGCCATGGGTGAACCGACTGTAGAAGGGGTGCCGATCGAGGAAGAGGAAGTCGAGACGCAGGAGTGGCTCGACTCGCTTAAGTATGTCCTCCACAATGCTGGCCCGGAGCGGGTGCGCCGCCTGCTCGAGCAGCTCCAGACCTACTCGCGCGAGAGCGGGGTCAGCATCCCGTTCTCGGCCAACACCCCGTACATCAACACGATTCCGGCCGCGCATCAGCCGCCCTATCCGGGAAGCCACGAGCTCGAGCGCCGCATCCGCAACATCCTGCGCTGGAACGCCATGGTGATGGTGGTGCGGGCCAATCGTGACGATGCCACCATCGGCGGCCACATCGCGACGTATGCGTCGGCGGCCACCTTGTACGAAGTGGGCTTCAATCACTTCTTCCGGGGCCGGGGGAGCGGCCGCGAGCCCGATGCTGCAGGCGACGGTCGAGGTCTCGATCACCGTCGAGGTCTCGATCACGGTCACGACGCCGATCTGATCTACTTCCAGGCCCACTGCGCCCCCGGCATCTACGCCAGGGCCTTCCTCGAGGGAAGGTTGCAGGAAGAGCAGCTCGAGAATTTCCGGCACGAGCTGAGCCCCGGAGGCGGGCTCAGTTCCTACCCGCATCCATACCTGATGCCGGATTTCTGGGAGTTTCCCACCGCCTCGATGGGACTGTCACCGGTGCTGGCTATCTACCAGGCCCGCTTCAATCGCTACCTCGAAGATCGCGGCCTGAAGCCGCCGGGCGACAGCCGCGTCTGGGCATTTCTGGGAGACGGCGAGACAGACGAGCCCGAGGCGCTCGGGGCCATCACGCTTGCCGCGAGGGAGCGGTTGGACAACTTGATCTTCGTGATCAACTGCAACCTGCAGCGGCTGGACGGCCCGGTCCGGGGCAACGGCAAGATCATCCAGGAGCTGGAAGCGGCCTTCCGCGGCGCCGGCTGGAACGTGATCAAGGTGATCTGGGGCAGCGAATGGGACCCGCTGCGCGCCCAGGACCATGAGGGCCTGCTGGTCCAGCGGATGGGCGATATCCTCGACGGCCAGTATCAGAAGTACTCGGTGTCGGCTGGGGCAGAGCAGCGGGAGCACTTCTTCGGCGGTCACTCCAAGCTGGTGGAGATGTCGCGGCAACTGACCGACGAGCAGATCCGCACCATCCGCAGAGGAGGGCACGACCCGGACAAGGTCTACGCCGCCTACAAGGCCGCCGTCGAGCACGAGGGCGCCCCGACGGTGATACTGGCCAAGACCATCAAGGGTTACGGCATGGGGCCGATTGGCGAGGGTCGCAACACCGCGCACCAGCAGAAGCGGTTGAACGAAGAGGCTCTCCGCGAGGCGCGGACGCGATTCGGCATCCCGCTGTCCGATGCCGAAGTGGCCGACGCGCCGTTCTATCGGCCGTCTCAGGACAGCCCCGAGATGGAGTACCTGCGGGAGCGGCGCCTGGCCCTGGGCGGTTTCCTGCCTTCGCGCCGATCCAGCTGTGGGACGCTCCCGATCCCGAGCGACAACCTGGTGCTGGAGTTCGCCGATGGGTCGGGCGACCGCACGCTGTCCACTACCGGTGCCTTCGTCCACCTGCTGTCGAGAGTCATGCGGGACAAGGAGCTGGGGAAGCGGATCGTACCGATCGTGCCGGATGAGGCGCGGACGTTCGGCATGGAGGCGCTCTTCCGCCAGTACGGCATCTACTCGCACGTGGGGCAGCTCTACGAGCCCGTGGATCGTGACACCCTCCTCTACTATAAGGAAGCGCGTGACGGCCAGCTGCTCGAGGAGGGGATCACCGAGGCCGGCGGTCTCTCCTCGTTCATCGCGGCCGGGACCGCGTATTCGACCCATGGTATCAACACGCTCCCGTTCTTCGTGTTCTACTCGATCTTCGGACTGCAGCGGGTCGGCGATTTGATCTGGGCGGCGGCTGACCTGTGCACGCGTGGCTTCCTGATCGGTGCTACGTCCGGACGCACGACCCTCAACGGGGAAGGGCTGCAGCACCAGGACGGGCACAGCCACGCCCTGGCGCATGCGGTACCCTCTCTGGTGACTTACGACCCGGCGTTCTCGTGGGAGTTGGCGATCATCATTCGGGATGGAATCCGGCGCATGTGCAAGGAGCAGGAGTCGGTCTTCTACTACCTGACCGTGCAGAACGAGCAGTACCCGATGCCCAGGATGCCGTCCGGAGTCGGTGACGGAATCCTCCGAGGCATGTACCGGTTCGCCAAGTCGCCGCGGCGAAGCACGGTGCGCAAGGCCCATCTCTTCGCCGGGGGAGCCATCCTCAACGAGGCGCTCGCGGCGGCGGCGATCCTGGAGGAGCGCTACGACGTGGCGGCTGACGTCTGGAGCGTGACCAGCTTCCGCGAGCTCTATCGCGACGGGATGGAAACGGAGCGGTGGAACGGGCTGCATCCGGCCGCCGAGCCCCGCCTCTCCTACGTCGGTCGTTGTCTAGAGGGGAGCGGGGGAGCATTTGTGATGGCCTCCGACTATCTGAAGCTGCTGCCGGTCTCCATCTCCCGTTGGTTTCCGCGCCAGCCGGTCTGCCTGGGAACCGACGGTTTCGGCCGCAGCGACAGTCGGACGGCGCTGCGCGACTTCTTCGAGGTAGACGGGCGGCACATCGCCTTCGCCGCCCTGAGCGATCTCTACCGGCAGGAGGTGGTGGACCGCAAGACGATCGACCGCGCTCTCGATGAACTGGAGATCGATCCGGAGCGACCGCTCAGGGAACTGTCGTAGCCGGGCACTTCCCCCATCCGAAATCCCAAGAGCAACCATGCCGAGTGACGATTTAGCAAGGGTCTGTTTCGGATCGACTGACCTGCAGGTATCCCGCTTGTGCCAGGGGACCGCCTTCCGCAGCATGCCCCGGGAAGAGCAGCCGCGCGGCGTCCAGGTGCTGGAGCACTGTCTGGAGGTGGGGGTGAACTTCTTCGACTCGGCAATTGCCTATGGGTGGGGCGGGGCCGAGTCCTGCCTGGGAAGGGCAATCGCGGGTCGCCGCGACCAGGCTGTTATCTGCACCAAGGTACCTTCCTCGCAGCCGCCTCCGGAAGTTGGCGGGTCTGGCGTTACCGAGGCTTACACCGGAGCCTATTTGACCGACCAGCTGGAGGGCAGCCTCCGCCGCCTGGGGACGGACTACGTGGATCTGTTTCTGCTGCACCACACCGAGAAGGGGGGAACGCCGCCGGCCGTTGTTGCCGCCGCCATGGACGAACTGGTGCGCAGCGGCAAGACCCGTTACTGGGGGGTGTCCAACCACTCCGGGAATGAGGTTCAGGAATACGTCGCTGCCGCCGAGGCGGCTGGAACGGCGCCGCCTGTCGGCACCGAAGATTACTACAATATCGCCGGCAACCAGCTGATGGATTCCGGCAAGTCCCGCACGGCATGGCTGGAGCGGGACCTGTTCCCGGTGACCCGCAAGGCAGGCCTCGGGCTCATCGCTTTCAGCCCGGGCGACTGCGGGGCGCTGGCACCGGGGAAAGAGGGTGACGCGGGCCCGGCGCTCAAGGCGCTGATCCAGACAATCGACGGCGTTGCCGGCGACCTGGGCCTAGCGCGTGCCACGGTCTGCGTTGCCTGGGTGCTGACCCACCCGGAGGTGACCAGCGTGCTGGCCGGCTCGGAGAGCGAGGAGCACGTGGATCAGAACCTGGCCGGCACGACGCTTGAGCTGCCGTCGGATGCATTGTCGACGCTAAACGGCGCCAGCGTCGAGTTCCGGCGCCGTCGTGAGGAGGAGGGCGGGTGAGCGTCGACCTCGCCGGCAGGCTGATCGACGCCCACGTTCACGTCTGGAGCGACGACTTCGAGCGTTATCCGCTGATGCCGGGTTTCACCGCCGCGGACCTGTGGAAGCCGTCGTCGACGCCGGAGGACTTTGCCCGCTTCAACGCGCCGTTCGGCCGGGTGCGCATGAACCTGGTGCAGATGACCTGGTACGGCCTGGACCACAGCTACATTCTCGACCGCATCGCCGCCGCACCGGACCGCTTTGTCGGTACCGGCATCGTCTCGGCGGTCAGCGACGTTTCGCTAGCCAGTCCCGGGCTGACGATGGTTGCCCTGGCTCAGCGCGGTGTCTATGCCTTTCGCGTCCGCGGGGGGACGGCGCGGCAGGCTTTCGGCAACGTCGATCGCTGGCTCGACTACCCCGAGTACGAGGAGATGTTCAAGGTCGGGGCTGAGCACAACCTAGCTCTCTCTTTCCTGATGGCCAACGAGCAGTTGCGGGAGATCGAGCGGATGTGCGAGCGCCACCCCGAGACACCGGTCATCCTGGATCACGTCTGCGGCTGCCGTAGCCGCGATGGCCGCTTTCTGGAGGAGGAGGTGCGGCGGCTGTGCGCCGTGGCCCGCTTCCCCAGGGTGATGGTTAAGCTCGGGCCGATCCACGGGCTGGGGGACGGCGAGGCACCGTACCTCGAGCTGCTTCCCCTCATCGAGCGCGTCGTCGGCGCCTTCGGCCCCAACCGCATCATGTGGGAGAGCGACAGTGGCGGTCCCATCGACATGACCGATCCGGTCTGCGACTACCCTGCTACCGTGGCCCTGATCAACGAACGGGCCGATTTCCTCAGTGACTCCGACCGCGAACAGATCCTGTTCGGGACCGCTGAACGCTTCTTCTTCTCCCGTTGAGTCCGAAGCCGCACTTGGCCGCGGCAGGATTGTTCGTAGTTTTGGTGCCTTCCAGACAGTGGGTCGCAGCGAGAGGAGTGCCATGGGTAACACCGGAGTGTACGTCGGGAACTGGCAGGAGTCGGATCCACGGGTAGGACACGAGAGCGCAGTCATCTGGCCTATCCTGCTCCCGGCTGGCGCCGAGGAGCCGAAGCAGTGTCTGCAGCAGATCGGCTCCCTGCATCGGTAC
>CAYWBJ010000031.1:0-2602 GCA_964456165.1 uncultured Gemmatimonadaceae bacterium
GCTGCGCGCCGATCGCCGCAACAACTCTATGCGCAGGGGATGTGATGTCGCCGCGGAACTGCTGGACCAGCTCGAAGCGTTCGAGGAAGAGGGGGCCCCGGTGCGCCGCAGCGACTTCGACGAACTGAGTCTGGAAGAGAAGGTCGAGATCAAAGGCGACCAGACGGAAGTGTCCGAAGTCTGAGCCGGCTTCAGTTCAGGCTGGCGCGATTCCACTTCTCCGTGTCCAACTCTAGTGCCTTCCCTTCTTCGCAGATCCGCCTCCAGGTCGTCTCGTCAATCTCGATTCCCTCGAGCCGACACTTTGCCTCGGAGCGGAACTCCGGTTCGCCCGGCAGCTGGATCTCGCCGACCTTGGGATCGACCCGGCTGCCCATGACGTGGGCGATGAGCCCCTCCAGGTTTTCGTAATAATCGTCGATGTCGACGAAGTGCTCGATGTCGTAGACGGTGAGCAGCACGCCATTGCTCTTCATGACGATATCGCCGGCGGCACAGCCTTGACCGCTGAGAGCGCCCCCGAGGATCTCCACGATCATGCTCAGGCAGTAGCCCTTGTGGGCCGCCACACCCCCTAGTGGCAGGATGGCCCCGCCGGCCAGGTTCAGGTAGTCGGCGGGGTCGGTCGAGACTTTGCCGCTGCGGTCGGTGAGCCAGCCCTTCGGTATCGCCTGTCCGCGATTCTGGTAAACGCGGACCTTGCCCTCGGCCGTGGTCGAGGTGGCCATGTCCACCATGATCGGATCGTGGCCGCGCCGGGGGGCGGCGAAGGCGATGGGATTGGTGCTCAACCTGCCGTCTAGACCGCCGTGCGGGGCAATCTGCCGGCCCAGCGAACCGGCGTTGACGAAGGCGAGCCCGATCAGGCCGTCGCGAGCGGCCGCCAGCGGATAGGCACCACACCGACCGACGTGACAGCAGTTGCGGAGTGAGACGGTGGCGACTCCCTGCTCGCGCGCCTTCTTCATCGCCAGGCGGATGGCGAAGTCGCCACCCACCTGGCCCATGGCGCCGCCGCCGTCGACCACAGCGGTGCAAGGTGTTTCCGCGACGATCGCCGGCGTGCCGATCGGATTCCACACGCCCTTGCGAATATGCTCGACATATTCATAGAAGCGGAGCGTACCGTGGGAATCGTGGCCGAACAAACTGGATTCCACCAGATGGTCGGTTACCGTGGCGGCGTCGGCTTCGCTGCAGCCCAGGGCCTGGAAGATCTCTCGACCAATCTCGGCGAGCGCATCGGGGGCGAATCGGGGCATTTGGTTATCCTGTTGGTGTCTTGAGCGCCCGCCAACTGACCACGAGCGCAGAAACCGATCAAGATAAGGGGGTGGGCCTAACCGTCAACAGTCCGCCGGCACTGCCCGATCAGGCCCGGACGGAGGCGCTATCTTGCACTCGGATAACGATTTCCTTATATATTGGGTATATCGGGGCGTAGATTGCAAAGGCCGTCCGCGCGGCTCCGCAGCACCTGAGAAACAACCTCGGAAAGGCATGTCGCCATGATGGAAAGCTGGGTCTGGTGGATTCTCACCTGCGTTGCCAGCTTCTATTTTGTCATCCTGCTGTTGGAGTTCAACAAGCCGCAGCAGAAGTTCTTGGAGCAGATCGGCGCCCAGGAGCACCGCTACCGTGAGATGAAGCAGCGGCTGGATAAGGTGCGCAACGACGCGGACGAGATGGGGCGCCGACAGGAAGCGCTGGAGCGGGCCTGGGATGAGCTGGAGCAGACGCGCAAGGGCCTGCTTCCCGAGGCCAACAAGAAGCGGATGATCTGCGTCGGGGGTGGCCCTTTCACGATGGGTGGCCGCTACCAGGATAGTCCGCCTAGCCAGCGGCCGGCCCACACCGTAAACATCGACATCTTCCACATCAATCCCTTTCCCGTCACCAACCACGACTACCTTGAGTTCGTTCGGGTGACCGGCCACCGGGCGCCCATACACTGGCAGCGAGGCACCTTCCCGTCGGGGCTCGGCAACCACCCGGTGGTTAACGTTTCCTGGCAGGATGCCCGAGCCTATGCCGAATGGTGCGGCGCTCGACTGCCCACGGAGGCGGAATGGGAGAAAGCGGCGCGGGGGACCGACGAACGCCCCTATCCCTGGGGTGACCGTTTCGTGGAAGGCGACCGCTGCAACTCCAACAGCCTTGTCGGCACCACGACCCAGGTGGACGAGTTCCCCGACGGTCGCAGTGCCTACGGCGTGTGGGACATGGCCGGAAACGTCAATGAGTGGTGCTACGACTTCTACGACGAGGAATACTACGAAAACAGTCCCGCCTCCAACCCTCGCGGTCCCGAGGGCGGCCAGGAGCGGGTCCTCCGCGGCGGCTGTCACGTCGACACCCGGGCCACCCTGCGCAGCACCCATCGCGGCGGTGCCGCCGACACCTACACCCGGGAGACGGTCGGCTTCCGCATCGCCATGAGTGGGTAGCCAGCGGCATGTTCGAAGACGTCTGGAAGTCCTACGAAGCCAACGAGCTCAGCCACAGCGCCGCCCATCACCTGATGGCGGTGCACGAACTGCGGGAGCAGCATGGCTACGCCCGCGTCTCCGATATTGCCCAGCACCTCAAAATCACCAAGGGC
>CAYWBJ010000032.1:0-4975 GCA_964456165.1 uncultured Gemmatimonadaceae bacterium
CCTGCACCCTGCAGAGGTACAGCCCGGTCGCCACCTGCCGCCCGGCGGCGATGGTCCCATCCCACCTCAAGCGGTAGTAGCCCGGCTGCAACGCTTCCTGAACCAACGTCCGCACCCGCTGTCCGAGGGCGTTGAAGATCACCGCAGAGACCGGCGTGAGCTTCCGCTCGACCATCCCGGCCAGGATCGGGACGTTGAACGGTATCGTCGTCTCCGGGTCGAACGGGTTCGGGTAGTTCTGGCCGAGCACGAACTCCTGTGGAAGGGCCAGCAGTTCCGGGTCGTTCAGCAAGCGCAGGTCGGCCGGCTCGTAGGTGGAGCTGAGCAGCTTTCCGTCGCTGACCTGCAGCGTCGCCGGGAACCCGTCCTGTTTCAGCTGCACCCGCAACCTTAGCAGCTCCCCCTCGCCCGAGGCGGACCATTCCTTGCCGCGGCGGGCCGACGCGATGCTGATCTGGCCTCGGCCATCGCGCACTCTCCGGTAGAAGCCGTGCGGGTTTCTGGAGAAAACATCGGCACTGCGGGCGCGGCGCGGAATCTCGACGATCTGTAGCTCGTGCGGATCGTAGTCCAGGTCCAGCGAGTAGCCGGCGAGGTCGTCCAGGCCGCGGGCCAGGAAGACCAGGTCCACCACGTCACCCTGGCGCCACTCGCCACGGTACTCGGGCGCGAGAATTTCCATTCCCGCGTCAGCATTGGCGATAGCCCGCGGGGTGGCCACGCGCTTGAATACGGGTGGCGCCCCGAAGCCGGTACTGTTGCTGATGTTCGAGGTTGTGACCGCCAGGTCCTCGACCCCCACACGACCATCGTTGTTCAGGTCGGCCTGCTTGAAGCTCGCGGCGCTGGCCGCCGTGCCCCAGGCCGCGTCGAGGACGTTGATGTCGTCCTCGTCGATCTCGTTGTCCTCGGTCACGTCACCAGCCTTCAGCTCCTTGCCCGACTGGCCGAGCAGGAACGAGGCGTCGCCGCGCACGTCGGAGGCGAAGAGTCCTTCGCTGGCGGTGATCCTCACCGTCTCGCCCGGACGAATTGTGAGGGTATCGGTCCTGCCACTGAGGTGACTGGTGTCCTTCACCGCCAGCACATAGCGACCGGCCGGAATGTCGATGAGGGTGAAAACGCCGGTACTCGACGTCTGAACCTCGACCGTGTCGGTGGTGATCACGTTGTCGTCGTTCGAGCTGATGTAATCCGAATTCGTGATATCATCGGTACTGCCGGGCCGGCGCAGATGCACGTCGAGCAAGGTCGCATGGTTGCCATCGCCGAGCGGCGATGTCCGCCCCTCCAGCAGCACGGTCGCTTCGATCGACCCGCGGTCCAGCGCCTCCACTTCCGCGTCCTGGATGGACATGCCCGAGTTCTTCTTCAGCGGTGTGGAGTTGCCGACGATGCTGAAGCTGGTTTGGTCGGTCTCGAACTTCACCTTGCGCCGGCCGCTTAGTCCGCTCAGGACCTTGACCTTGAAGCTCGCAAGCCGCGCCGGGTCCGTCGTGCTCCCGATGATCTCGCCGCTCACCCTCCGCTTGGCGTAGCTGACCGTGTTGCCGGAGGTGGAATTGTCCACCTCAGTCCCGCCGGTGAACACCTCGCCCAGGTCGACGAACGGGCTTGCCGGGGCCACGATTTCCAGGTCGCTGGGTCCCAGGTCCACCACAACGTTGATCAGTTCTGTCGACAGTCCGCCGGACTGCACGAGGACCTCGAAGGTGATGATGTCGCCGGCGCTGGCCATGATCTTGGTCGGGCTTAGCGTCACGTTCGGATTGGTGCCGGGGAAATCGCTGATGTTGATCTCGTTCGAGGACTTGCTCACCCGGTCGGTGCCGTTGTCCGAGAAGGTGCCGTCGGCACTGATGCCGGCGTAGATCGAGAACTTCCCCTTGGGAAAAGAGAAACTGCTCGTCCTCGTGTCCCAGTTGAAGGAGGAGTCGGCTTCGGTTATGGACGTGATCGTCCCGGTCGTACGGCCGTTGGAACTGTTGATGATGTAGGTGTCCTCCGCCCCCCCTCCGCCGACGACGGCCGACTCTAGACTCTGCATGGTCGTGTGCCCGCCCGAGGAGGAGGCGTAGAGGCGGATCACCGCATCGTCGGTGCCCAAGCCATCATCGACCATGTAGTCGTCCCACTTGAGCTTGACGATGTCGCCCTGATTAATATCAGGCATCCTGGTCTCGAGCAGCACGTACGGATTGTGCTCCACCTCCAGCGCGCCGCCGCGGGTGACCGTCGTGTTGCGACCGTCCGTGACCACGGCGTACAGCCATACCCGCTGCCCGTCGACTGGCACGGCGTTGGGTGGATTGCGGAAATCCCAGGTGTAGATGTCGCTGGCCCCGTCGGCGTCTTCGGTCAGGCCGGAGACGATCAGCTTCGTGTCGGCATCGCTGGTAAGCGAGGTGGTGGACGCCCCCGAGTCGGTGGAGTGATCATTTACCGCCGGATCGTCGGTCGTGAAGTAGAGATCGATGGTGGCGTTGTTGTCCCGGTCGCCGTCACCCGGCCCCTTCTGCCATTGGATCGTGTAAACCGGCTGCGAGCCGGTGTCGATCTCGCGGCGCGTATCCTGCGGCGGCGCGTAGAAGACGAAGGAGGGCGAGTGCTTGACCGTTAGTACAATGGCGCTGTTGCCCACGGTGACGTCGTTAGAGTCGGTGGCCACCGCATAGATGTAGTAGCCCCCTTCCTCCACGGCCAGGCTGTCTCCGGGACCGCAGACGGTCCCCGCGCAGACCGAATCAGTCACGTCCCAGGTAAACTCATGGTCGTGGCTGGTCAGGAAGGTGGAGTCGGTGATGGCACGACCCCGAATGCCCGCGACGCTCTTCCCCAGCGCGAACCGCTGGTTGGGCCAGGCGCCAACGACGGATGTCGACATGATCCCGGTGACCGAAGCATAAAACAGTTGCACGCGGGCCTCGTCGTCGTAGTCGATGACGTTGAAGTCCAGATCATACGGATTGGCCTGAATACCGGTGCGCACGCCCGTGTCGACCACGTCAGCGACGATCGGATCGACCTGCTGCACAATCGGCACGTGTTTTACCGTCACCGCGCCCGGACTTACTGCGAAAACCGGCGGGTTCTTGCCGTCGTCGGCGATCAGGTAGACGTAATAGTCATCGCTCTGCGCCTTGGTGATCGAGGCGAACAGTGCCGAGGTTTCCAGCGCGTCGGGTGGATCGTCCCAGGTGTATTGCTGATTGGTGCCCTCCATCAGGTCGTCCGTGCCGGCGGAGTTATTGCTGCTCACGTCGTTCTCGTCGGCGATCAGCGTCGCGAAGATGCGGATGTCCTGCACGCTGTTAAGGCCGCCGCTGGGATAGAAGTAAAGATCAGCCTTCAGGTTGGTGCTCAGATCGTCATCGGCATCCTGAAGGTCGTAGCGGATCGTGTAAGACGTGCTGGCGATGTCCCCACTCCCGTCCGGATCTGAAATCCTGACGGTGGGAGCGCTGTTGGAGGTCACGATGTCGATGTCGGCCCCGATCATGAAGAAGACGCCGGGCGCTACGAAGGAGGTGGTGGTGGGATCGATGGCGATCCGCAGGGATCTCGCCCCCTTACCGGTCCCCCCGTCGCTGGCGGTCGAGTTGTTCACCAGCTGCAGGTTGGTCGACGAGTCGCTGCCCAGTACGTTGAGCTTGACGAGCAGACCGTTCTTGTCGTCGTCGTCACCCCATTCGTTCGTCGAGTTCGAGTCGTCGTTCACGAGACCCTCGAAGAACTTGTTGTTGTCGGTGACCAGGGAGGTTCCCACGCCCTCCCAGTCGCCGGTCAGGAAGCCGTCCTCGTTATCACCGCTGGCCCCGAGCCCCTTTCCGTTGTTCGGGTCGGCCACGTGCACGTATACCGGATTGTTGGTGACCTCGCCGGTGATGCTCTGCGGGTTGAGCGGCGTGTAGGAGAGCGTGTATTTGTAGGCGCCGACCGGCGACGACTCGTCCTCGAAGGTGATGTTCCGACCCAGGACCTTGAAATAGGAGTGATGATTGACGTCGGTCACGTCGTCGACCCCGAAACCTTCCCCGGTGCCGCCGGCGAAAGCAAGGTAGACATTCTCGCCGTCCGGGTGGTGGGCCAGCGCCGGGCTCAGCAGGAAGACGTCAGCGGCGGCGATGCCGTCTTCGGTGCCGGCATCCGAATCATCGTCCGCCACCTTCTCCGGCAGGGTCCAGCCGGCACCGTTGTAGCGGGCGTAGTATATGTCGTGCTCGTTGCCCGAGCTGTAGCCGGCGGAGAAGGCTATGTGCAGGTCGCCGCGGTCGTCCAGCCGATCGTCGACGAAGGCGGCCACGCGCTCCGTTATCTCCCAGTCCAGCTCTATCTCGTAGTTGTTGATCCCGTGCGAGAACAGGGCCGAGGGCGCCATGCTCCAGAGGCTCGCCCCCATGCCCCAAGTCGCCCCGGCGCCCGTGGAGCCGTCGTCGTCGTACTGGTTGAAGTAAATACCCTCGTCGGTGGGCGGCACGCCGCCTTTACCAAGGACGTAGACCCGGTCCGGCGAGCGCCTGCGGTCCACCACCACCGTCGGGAAAAAGTACACCGCGCCCTTCTCGAGCGTCGCGTTCCCGGCCGGACTGTTGTCGAACCCGGCGATGGTAGCACCGTCGACAGTCTGGTTCCATCCCTGTGAGCTGACGTCCGCCCACGAGGTGTCGGTCGCCATGCGCTTGTGCTCAATCTCGTTGTCAGTGTCATTGTAGTAGATAGCATGCAGGGCGTCTCCGTCGCCAATCGCCAGGTCCGGTCCCATGTGCCGGTCCCCGTTCGGCCCGATGCGTACGCCACCGGTGCCGACGGTACCGCTCTGGCCCACCGGCAGGATCTCGAACGGATCGGGAATGCGGTTGACCTTGGCCACCATCACGTCGCTCGCCGCCACCAGGCTACTGAGCCCGCGCACGTAGGTGATGAAGATGTTGTTGCGATCGTCGATCGCCATGCGGGGAAAGGCGGTGTTCCTACC
>CAYWBJ010000033.1:0-28766 GCA_964456165.1 uncultured Gemmatimonadaceae bacterium
AAGAAGCCTCCCTTGTAGCCGGTGGGACCGATCCCTGGTGTCCCGCCGGCGTCGTGGACCTCCCAGGCGTCGCGGTCGCCGATGTCGCCGGCAGTGTCCAGGCGGACCATGCGGCCGTGGCCGAAAGGGACGAAATAGAGATGGCGGCCATCGTAGACCGCCCCGACGTTGCCCCCCATGCCGAGGGGGGTGGCGTCGTAGGCTCGCCAGGCCGATCGCTCGTCGAAGGCGGCAGCCGTATCGTAGCGCAGCACCGTTCCGGTCTGCAGAGGGACGAAGTAGACGTGACGACCGTCGAAGGCGGCGCCGTCGAAGGAGACGGCGTCAGCGCCGAGAGATCCGGCGTCGAAGGTGCGGTAGCTGGCCGGATCCCCGAAGTCGCCGGCGGTATCCAGCCGCATGACGACACCGGAGGCCTCGTCGTCGCCGAACGGTGCGGAGACCGGTTTCGTGTAGCCGGGACAGCAATAGATGTAGCGACCGTCGAAGGCGGCGCCCTGGAAGGAGTGCGGATGCTGGGCGTCGTGTGCCCTCCAGCTGGCACCGTCACAGAAGTCTCCACAGGTGTCGTAGCGCAGGAAGCGGCTGTGGTGCACGTGGCCGTCGTCGCGGGGGATGAAGAAGAGGTGGCGTCCGTCGAAGGCGGCGCCGTAGAACCCCTTGGTCACCAGGCCATCGGTGTGGCCTGCATCATACGCGCGATAGGCGTCGTGGTCGCGGAAGTCCCGGTGCGTGTCGTAACGCAGGACGCAGCCGTGTACGGTGCGGCGATCCTCGCGGTGGCGGATGGGGCAGTAGTAGATGAAGCGGCCGTCGAAGATGGCTCCGTAGAAGCCGCGGGTGTCGAGCCCGCCGACACGGCTGGCATCGCAGGCGCTGAAGGCATCGAAGGAGGGGCGCGGCACCCACCGGGAGACGAGGGGCTGCAGTCCTTCGCTCCGCGCCACCTCGGTGTGACACCAGGCAGTAACCGTGAGCGCATCACCGACAGCCGGCAGCTTGTCGTGGGGAACTTGAGTCGGCTGCGGCTCGCGCCAGGTAAAAACCGGATCTGTGGCACTCCCCTGCCTCACTGCCACCTGCCTGTCCGGTTACCTCGGCGCACTGACCGCCACCGCGCCCCAGCTCCGCCGACGCCCATAACCCGTGGCGCCCAACCTGGAGCCTCACCAGACAGTGTCGGCGTGGGGTAATCGCTGCGTCTGCTCATCCCGGGTTACCAGGGGAGCGGCGTTGACGATGGTGGTCGCCGGATGAGTCGATCGGCGGGGTAACAGGGCTAGAGATTTTGTCGCTGATCGCTATCGTCGGCACGACTCTACTTGGTCAATTATATTGACCATTTTGAAGATGCGCGTCGTCCCAGGTGGAAGCAAGCGGCAGAGCCGCGCTTCCAGCCAGCGCTTATCCAGCAAACCGGTTGTGTCGTTCGGGAATGCCCCGATGGACGCGATCGCCTATTCCTCCGCAACTCGAAGAGTGGTGTCAGTAGGAACTCCCGACGTGCACAGCCCGAAACAGGATTGGGCGGTAGCGGCAGACCGGCTGTTCGACGGGGAACGCTTTCTCGAGGATCACGCCGTCTGGCGGAGAGAGGATGCGTGTGAGGTGGTGCCGGCTACCTCTCTGCCACCCGACCTGCCCGTTCATCGGGAGCCCGACAGCACCATCATCCCTGGCCTCATCGATACGCACGTCCACTTCATGCGCTGGCAGGGGCCGCTCTATCTGTTGCACGGCGTCACCTCGATCCGCGACACGGGCAACGACCTCCGGTGGATCCTCGATCGCCGCCGTGAGTGGTCGAGCTTCCCGTGGCCCCGCATCCTCTCTCTCGGGCCGCTGATCGACGGGCCGGAGCCGAACCATCCGCTGGTCGCCTGGCCAGTCACCGACCCCCAGTCGGCCGTCGATGCCGTGCGCCGGAGCGCGGCGGCAGGCGTCGACGGGATCAAGCTCTACACCGCCATCGAGGGAGCCTGGCTGCCGGACATCGTTCACGAGAGTCATGCCGCCGGTCTCCGCGTATCCATGCACTGTCTGCATCAGGGCGTTTGCGTAGCCGGTCGCGCCGGTGTCGACGAATTCTACCACCTTGACGGCATTCTCGCCGACGTCTGGCCCGAACGCCCCCCCGGCTGGCTCAGTGTCTGGGGCGATCCGGGGTTTTCATCCACGTGGGACCGGCAGCAGCAGGTGGCGGACGAAATTGCCGAGCTCGGCATGACCGCGACGCCGACGCTGGCCTACTGGGACAGCCAGTGGCGCATGCGGGACGGTGTCGGTCCGTCACCCGAGGAACAGCAGTTCGTGCCGCCCGATCTCGCACGCTGGTCGTCAGCCGAGCGCGATCCGGAGGGGGCTCGGGTCTGGCGCCGCGCGGTCGACGCCGCCCAGCAGTTCACCGGTCTGCTCATCGACAGGCAGGTGCCAATAACGGCGGGCAGCGATATACCGTGCGGCGGGATCGTGCCGGGCCCCAGCCTGTGGCGGGAGCTGACCTTGCTCGTGGAGTCGGGGATGCCCGTGCTGCAAGCCCTGCGAGCGGCAACTGCCGCCGCCGCCGACTTCCTGCGCCAGCCGCGGTTGGGGCGGCTCGGCAAAGGCCGCGCCAGCGACCTGGCCGTGGTACGCGGTGACCTGTCACGGGGGATCCCATCGCGGCCCGAGATCGTGCTGACGGCACGCGACGGTGCTCTTTACAACAGAGACGAGCTCCTGCGCGCGACCGCGCAGGCTCGCCCCTCTTTCGCGCAGGACCCGTGGGGCCGGCAGTTCGAGCAGCACTGGCGGCGGCAGTCGTCGTGACGCGGTGCAGAACAATCTCGAGAGGAGATGCAAGACCCAGGTCTGCGGAAAAAATTCGCCGTTGCCCAGGAGATCTCTCGACAGCACCGACAATCTCGACTACCATGCACAAGTGCCCGACGGGGACGACGACCAGCTCCCTGCGCACGATTCATGCGTGATCAGAGGGAGCGGAATCCGCCACTCTTGCGGGACCGAGCTCCTCTTCGTGCCCTTCGAGAGTGCCCGCCCACGTCACCTCGACCTGGCCGGGGCGCTGTGGGCACTGCTCGTCATCACATCCGCAGGCCGGGGGGAGGACTCGGATCCCGCCGCCTCGTACTCAATTGGGAAGCCAGACCATGACGCCTGAGGAGATCTCAATACACCGCGACTCCTTCAACCGGGAAGGTTACGTCCACCTGCCGGAGGTCCTGGCCTCGGTCGAGGTGGCGGCGCTCAAGAGCCGGATCGACCAGGCCTTTGAGGATCCCGCGTGCCAGGCCGAGGACAGGCGCTACGGCGAGATATCGATGGTGCGGCTGTTCGAGCTGGACCAGTTGTTTCGGGACATGCTGGTGCGCGAGCCCATAATCGACCTGATCGAGGCGATCCTCGGCGACAACTGCCACGTCATCGCCAACAACGTCGTCCGCAATCCGCCGGGCACGGCGATCGACACCTTTCACGTCGACGACGTGGTCTGGTTTCCGCTGCCCGACGGTATCGACCGGCACGACCCACGGATAATCATTCCCGGCGTGATCAACGTGCAGCTACCGATGACCGATGTGCCAACCACGGAGCACGGCCCGACGCAGGTGGTGCCGGGCAGCCACTACAGCGGCCGCCAGCCGAACGACCCGACAACCCCCGAGTTCGAAGACTGCGGCGTGCACTCTATTCTGTGCAAGGCCGGCGACGCCTACCTGCAGCACGGGCAGGTCTGGCACCGGGGCGCACCGAACCGATCCGACCAGACTCGCTATCTGCTGCAGCAGTGTTACGCGCCCCGGCATGTAGCCCAGCGTTTCTACCCGTTCCTCAACTACGCGATGCCGAAACACGTGCTGGAGGGAGCCGACGAGCGGATGCTGCGGCTGCTGGGCAGACATCCGAAAGGCGCCTACGGGTAACGCGTACAGAGATCAGTTCAACAGGTTGAGCGGCGGCGGCGGACGACGCATCCGCTCCGGTCTGCATTGCTGTCGTCAACTCATGCCGGACCGGGCCCGGGCATCAGCTGTAACCTTTGCAGAGGAGATGAAATGCCATCGATCCAAGACCTCAAACTCACCTACCAGGGGGAGCCGATGGACAGTTCCCCCGCGATGTTCGGTGCCCTGCGCCCATCGTGCGACGCCACCGGAAAACGCGAAGAATTGTGGCGACGGTTTCGCGAGGATGGGTACCTGTTTCTGCCCGCCTACCTCGACCGACAGCAGGTGACAGCGGCCAGCGTCGAGATCATGGATCGAATGGCGGCTGTCGCCGGAAGGGAACTCGACTTCGAGGAGCTGGGAGCCCACGTCAGGCGGGACAACCCGTCCCTGGACAGGGTTCTGCACGAAGGTCCGATGATCGCTTTCTACGAATTTTTCCTCGGCGGTCCGGTCCGGTACTTCGACTACACCTGGTTCCGCTACAAAAGTCCGAAGGCAAACTCGGCAACGCCGCCGCATTACGACGGGATCTTCATGAATCGCGGCACCAAGGACCTCTATACCTCCTGGACCCCCTTCTGCGACATCCCGATCGAGAAGGGCGGCATCATGTTGCTCGAAGATTCCCACAAGCTCGATGAATTGATCGCCGGCTATGGGCAGACCGACGTCGACCTCTACTGCGAGACCGAAGAGGCGACCGCCCTCGTGGAGCAGGCGCGGCGGGAGGACCGCAAGCTGACAGCTGACGAGAGGCAGCTGATTCAGTGGAACAGCACGGGGGCCTACCCCGGAGGCGCCATCGAAACGCAGCGGCAGCATGGCGGACGGTGGCTCACGGCCGACTATCGCATGGGCGACCTGCTGGTGTTCGGCATGCACATGATGCACGCCAGCCACGACAACCAGACCGAAGAGCTTCGCATATCGACCGACTCGCGCTACCAGCTGGCCTCGGAGCCGGTGGACGAACGCTGGGTCGGTGACAATCCGCCGGCGCACAGCATCCACGCCAAGCGGGGCACGATTTGCTGAGATAGTCGTGGAGCGCTCTTCGGCGACCCTGGGGCTGGTAGGCGATCGGCCTCTCCACCGCCTCCTGCATCGCCAACACGACCGGCCATAAGTCTTCCCCGACCAGCGCGAGGGCGGGTTCGTCCACGGAGACGCGTACCCAAACGCCTTCTACCTGAACCTGCAGGAGTCGGGAAACCACTGGATCCACATCGACATCGAGGGCACGACGAGCAATCGGGACGCCCTCGACACGAAGATCCTCGTCACGGCGGGTGGACGGACCCTGCTCCGCGAGAAGCACAACGGGGAGGGATTCGGCTCCTCGAACTCGCCGCCGGTGGAGTTCGGCCTCGGCAACGCAACGAAAATCGACAGGATCGAGATCCGCTGGCCGATGAGTGATCCCGAGATCTTTACGGATGTTCCCGTGGATCGCCGGATATTCATTCGCGAGGCTGAAGGAAGATGGACCGGGATGTGATTAAGGGAGGAATGCCCGCTCAACGATCCGCCGCGGCTGCCTTCCACTCCCGCAACATCTGCCGCGCCCACGGTTCATGGGGGTCGATCTGCAGGGCACGGTCGAAAGCGGCGCGAGCGGCGGCACCTTCTCGTCCCTTGATGGCGACCACGCCGGCCACGGTCTCGTTGCGCGCCTGCATGCGGCGGGAGAGCCGCTGCCGCAGGCCGGGATCAGCTCCAGTCAGGACGGCATCAGCCTGCCCGGCCAGATGAGGCTGGATGATCTCGAGGGCCACCCGACCACCACCGGTGTGGGCGCGGGTGCGGTCGGTGAAGCTGATATAGGGGCGGTCGTCGGTGTTGGTGGCACCCGAGCCTGCAAAGGCAGTGAAGGCCTCCTCTGCAAGGGCCAGCGAGCTGAGAAACGAGACCGGATCTCCAAGACCGACGAGGGCCAGGGGCTCCGCAATCGCCGGCTTCGCCAGTCGAGCGCGCAGCTGCTCGACAGCGATTCGTGAGCCTTCGGCGGTTCCCGTACGAGGGCCCAGGCGCCAGCTGATTTTGTCCGGGGCCCTGAGTCCCGCGCTCGCGTCGCCAGCACCATGTGAGCAACTGGTGAGCAGAACCGCCGCCCCCTATCTTCTCTTCATGATCTTCATACCCGACCGGAACTGGCCCAAAAGATGAATGAGGACGAGAAGTTCTTCTTCGACCTCGAAGGTTACATGATCCTTCGGCAGGTGCTCACTCCCGAGGAAGTAGCCCGCTGCAACGAGGCGATCGACCGTCACACCGATACCTTCACCCTGCCCGACCGCTCCCTGACCGGCGAGTCGAAGACTCTGGACGCTTCCGACAAGCAGAAGTGGATGCACGGCATGCTGGCCTGGGAGCGCCCCTGGTGCGAGCCGTTCCGCGAGCTAATGGTCCACCCGCGCATCAAACCCTATCTGTCCACGCTTCTCGACGGCCCCTACCGCCTTGACCACGGCCCTTGGCTCATCGCCATGGACAGGGGGGAAAGCGGCCATTACATGCACGGCGGCGCCTACGAGCGCCAGGACTTCTCCCAGACCTACCACCAGCAGTACGACCGCATCCAGTGTGGCCTGACCGTCGTGCAGTTCTCGCTGGCGGACGAGGGCCCGGGAGATGGCGGACTGGCGCTCGTTCCCTGCAGCCACAAGTCCAGCTTTCCCCTGCCCCAGGGCATCGGACTCTACGAGGAACACCAGGAGCACGTGAAGGAAATCCACGTCAGCGCCGGCGACGCCATCCTCTTTACCGAGGCGGTCGTTCACGGCACCCTGGTATGGCATGGCCAGCACCAGCGGCGGGCCCTGATCTACAAGTACAACCCGGCCTATCAATACCACGCCAGGGGCTATCACGAAGCCCGCATTCCCGAATACATGCAGGACATGACCGAACAACAGCTGGCGTTGATGCCGCCGCCGGCCTGAGAAAGGAAGAGGAACCGTGATCATCGATACCCACACCCACTTCTACGATCCCTCCCGTCCCCAGGGCGTGCCGTGGCCAGGTCCGGACAGCGAACTCTACCGCACCGTCCTCCCGGAGCACGCCCGCGAGCTCGCCGAACCCGAAGGGGTGACCGGCACGGTCGTCGTCGAAGCCAGCGCCTGGGTCGACGACAACCAGTGGATTCTCGACCTGGCAGCCGAGGACCCGTTCATCGTCGGCCTGGTCGGGCATATCGACCCCGATCGCCCTGAGTTCGGCGCCGAGCTGGATCGCTTTGCCGACCACCCGCAGTTCGTCGGCATCCGCTGCGGTACCGGGCAATTCGGCGATATCGAGGCGGGCAGCTTCATCGCCGATATGGAGCTGCTGGCGAGCAAGGAGCTGGAGCTGGATGTTCTGGTGGGCAAGGATCTGCTGGGAAATGTTACCAGGCTGGCCCGCCATCTTCCCGAGCTGCGCGTGGTCATCAACCACGTCGCCTCGGTCCGCATCGACGGCGAGGCGGCCGACCCCGAATGGGTCGACGCCATCAACGCTGTCGCGGAGTGCCCGTCAGTCTACATGAAGGTGTCTGGATTCATGGAAAGCAGCGCAGTCCAGCCGGCGCCGGCCGCGGTCGACTTCTACCGGCCGGTCTTCGACGCCATGTGGGAGGCCTTCGGCGAGGACCGACTGGTCTTCGGCAGCAACTGGCCCGTGTCGGAGCGCGCCGGCGACTACAAGCGCTGCGTCGATATAGTCAAGGCCTACTTCGGCGAAAAGGGTGAGGCCGCTTCGAATAAGTACTTCTACGCCAACTCGAAGGCCGCCTATCGCTGGCCCGATCCGGCCTAGGCACCACAGCGACCGAGGAAACCCATGATCCGCGTCACCATCTGGAACGAATACGTCCACGAGCAGACCAACGAAGAGATCGCCAAGGTCTATCCCGCAGGCATCCACAATGCCCTCGCCGAGGGGTTGTCCAGCGAGCAGGAGTTCGAGATCAGGACGGCCACACTAGACCAGAACGACGAGCACGGATTGTCCGCGGAGATCCTCGAAAACACCGACGTCCTCACCTGGTGGGGCCACGCCGCCCACGACCGCGTCAAAGAGGAGATCGTCGACCGCGTGCAGCGGCGCGTCCTCGAGGGGATGGGCCTAATCGTGCTGCACTCCGGACACTACTCGAAGATCTTCAAGCGGCTGATGGGCACCTCCTGCTCCCTCTGCTGGCGCGAAGCCGACGAGAAGGAGCGCATCTGGGTCTGCAACCCCGGCCATCCGATCGCCCAGGGGCTCGGCAAGTACTTCGAGCTCCCGCACACCGAGATGTACGGCGAGCCCTTCGGCGTGCCTGTGCCGCAGGAGCAAATCTTCATCAGCTGGTTCGAGGGGGGCGAGGTCTTCCGCTCTGGAATGACCTATCTGAGGGGCAACGGCAGGATCTTCTACTTCAGCCCCGGGCACGAGACCTACCCGGTCTACTACGACCACAACGTGCGGCTGGTGCTGCGCAACGCGATCAAGTGGGCCCGACCTTCCGGCAGCCGGTGGATGGACGCCTGTCCTAACGTGCCGGAGTCCCTCGAGCCGATCGCCGGCAAGGACTGACGTCCCGCAGCTTCGGCTTAATTGGCGTAGGTGTGACCGCCGCGCAGGCGGCCGCCGATCGCCAACCCTTCCTCCAGGTCCACGCGCAACTGGTCGGGAGTCAACATCCTACCAGTCGGCGACGCTACCGTCCGCGGTGTGCAGGAACTCGCCTCCCAGCTCTTCCCGGTATTCACACTGCCGCACCACTGCCTCTTCGTTGATCTCGAAGCCCAGGCCGGGACGGGTGGGCAGCTCGATGTGGCCGTCGGTCACCTGCCAGTCTTCCTGCAGGATCCCACCTCCCAGGCCCTGGTCGATCTGCTCCTGGACTAGGAAGTTCGGCACCGCCGCGTCCACCTGGAGCGCGGCACTGAGAGCAACCGGGCCGATAGCGCAGTGAGGCATGATCTGGGTGTAGTAGACCTCGGCCATGTTGGCCACCTTCTTCAGCTCGCTGATACCACCCACATGTGAAGGATCGGGCTGGATGTAGGCGGCAGCCTGACGCTCGAACACCTCGCGGAAATCCCACCGCGTCAGCAGCCGCTCCCCGGTCGCGATCGGAAACGGCACCTTGCTCGCGACCTCCTTAAGCGCCGGCACGTTCTCCTGCGGCACCGGCTCCTCGACGAACATCGGCCGCATTCCCCTGAGCTCGTGACACACCTCCACCGCCAGCGCCGGCGTCATCTTGCCGTGAAAATCGAAGGCCAGCTCCACCTCGTCACCAACCCACTCCCGCATCGTGAAGGCACATTTCACGAAGGCGTCGATGACCACGGGAGGCTCGTGGCCGCGCCAGGGGCCGGCCGGTCCGGACTTGAATGCCTTGTAGCCCCCCCGCTGCTGCAGCATCTCCAACCGCTGGCGCGCCGCGTCCAGGGTCGCCGCGTCCATGCTGGTGATCCCCCAGTGGGCGTAGACGCGGATGCGGTCCCGCACAGCCCCGCCGAGTAGCGCGTGTACGGGCACCCCGTGGAACTTGCCGGCGATGTCCCACAGCGCCTGATCGATTCCCGACAGCGCCGACATATAGATCGCTCCACCGCGGAAGAAGGCCGAGCGATAGATCTGCTGCCAGTGGTGTTCGATCCGCAGCGGGTCCCTACCGACCAGGTAGCCGGCCATCTCGTCAACCGCCGCGCAGGTACTCTGCGGCCGTCCCTCCAGCGTCGACTCCCCCCAGCCCACCAGGCCGTCGTCGGTAGTGATCTTCACCAGGCGAATGCGGGGTGCCGGGTAGAACTGCTCGATTCGCACGATTTCCATGCCGGGAAATCTAACCGCGCTCCCGCTTGATCGCCAGACTGGGCGCTCTACATTCTCGACTCATCGCCACTCCTAACCCGGTCACCCCACATGCGCAACCGCAAAGTCCCGATCCTCGTCTACCACCATGTCTACCCCGAAGGAGCGCCTGAGCTGGAGACCGCCTCGTTTGAGTCCGGTGCCGGCATCATCGGCGTCGACGCCTTCCGCCGCCAGCTCGGCTGTCTCGCCGACGGCGGCTGGATGACCGTTTCGACGTCCGCAATCGTCGACTGGCTGTCCGGGAACGGTGAGCTGCCCGAGCGTTGCGTGGCCCTGCACTTCGACAACGGGTGGCTCGACACTGCCACGGTGACCCTGCCACTGCTGTCGGAGCTTGGCATGACCGCCACCTGCTTCCCGATCACCGACGCGGTCGAAGGCGCGTCTGCAGGCCGCTCCACATCGGTCCGCACCCTGACCGAAGGGGTGGTAGAGAAGCCGTTCATGACCTGGGAGCAGACGCAGGAGCTTTTGGCAGCCGGCTGGGAGATCGGCGCCCACACCGCCACCCACTGCAAAGTCGGCGACGTCCAGGAGAAGGAAGGGGACGCCGCCGTCATGCGCGAAGCGGAGACGTCCAACGCCACTTTCGAGCAGCGCCTCGGATTCGTCCCCAGCCATTTCGCCTACCCCAGCGGCTCCCGCAACGACCGCACCGACGAGCTGCTCGCCGACTGTTACCGCTCGCTGCGCTTATGGCATTTCGACTGGCCGATCGAGTGGAGCTTCACGCACGCCGGCACCTCGCCTCTGGCCGTCGACTGCCAGAACGTCGACATGCGCGTCTCCCAGGATGATTTCGAGCGGATCCTGATGGAAGCGGAGGCCTAGTGCGCCTACAGGGAAAGCTGAGGCCGGAGATCAGGAGCGATGCCGTTACCGCGATCTTCACTTTGGCATGGACCGCCTCCGGCGAGGTCGTCCCGTCCGCCGGACGGGTGCGAGGTGAACCTCGTCATCTTATCCCACAACAGTTGACCCATTCCCAGCCGGCGTTTGTGCCGGCAACGGCCGGAGGATAGCTTTTCCGTTTCACGCAATCAGGGGAACTGGCGATGGTCACACTCGGATCGGGAGAGCATCAGTACGAAACGACGGGCGAGGACTTCGGCAAGCTGCCCGCCGACTGGACCTACAAGGAGGCTACGGCGGTGGCGGTCGACTCCCGCGACCGAGTGATCGTCTTCAACCGCGGCACCCATCCCATCGTCGTACTCGACGCGGAGGGAACCGTCCTCGACGCCTGGGGTGACGGCGAGTTCGGCAATCCCCACGGGGTCGCCATCGGCCCCGACGATTCCATTTTCTGCGTCGACACGGTGCAGCACTCGGTGAAGCAGTACAGTGCCGCGGGCAGGCTGCTCATGTCGCTGCGCGCCGAGCACCCGGCCCGCGAGATGAGTGGCGACCCGTTCTGCCGGCCCTGCCACCTGGCCGTCGACCCGCGCAACGGCGAGCTCCTGGTAGCCGACGGCTACTCGAACGCCCGAGTGCACCGGTATTCCCCCGACGGCCGCCACCTGGCCTCTTTCGGCGAATCAGGCACCGGCCCAGGACAGTTCAACGTCGTCCACAACGTCATCGTCGACCCGGAGGGCTGGATCTACGTCGCCGACCGTGAGAATCAGCGAATTCAGGTCTTCGACAGCGAGGGACGCTACGAGGCGCAATGGAACAACCTTTCGCGCTCCGCCTGTATCTGCAGGCGCGAGGGCGACCAACCCCTCTTCTACGTCGGCGAGTACTACGGCGGCATCGGCAGCAACAGGCTCGGCACCAACCTGGGACCGCGAGTCTCAGTGCTGGATGCCCGCGGTGAAATTCTGGCCCGGCTCGGGGAGCAGTCCTACGGCGACGAGCCCGGGCGGTTCTATTCGCCCCACGGCATCGACGTGGACTCCCACGGCAACATCTACGTCGCCGAGGTCGCCTTCAGTGAGTACGGCCGCAGCATGGATCCGCCCCGCGAGCTGCGGTCGCTGCAGCAGCTGGTGCCGAAGTCCCCCGCCTGATTCGGCACGGGCCGCAGCGGCCCGCGCCTCAGTCCGTGGCCGCCCGCGCCTTCAGGCTAGCTCGCGCTGCAGCAATCGGCAGTTCGCGGCGCTCCCGCTCCAGGAAGATGCTGACCTGCTCGTAGCCGGCCGCGGCGAGCCCATCCAAGGCCTCTTCGAAGCAGGCGGCTACCCGCTCCGGCGAGTGGGCATCGGCGCCCATAACGACCGGGATATCGCGTGCGCGCATCGCGCGCAGCATGTCCGGGCCCGGGTTCATCTCCGGCAGCTTCTTGCGCAATCCCGAAGTATTCAGCTCCATCGCCACACCAGTGGCCGCAATCCGGTCGAGCGCCCGGCCGACAACCTCTTGGTGACGCCCGAAATCCCACTCATCCGGCGCTATGTTCTTCACCAGGTCGGGATGCCCCAGCGTGTCGAACAGCCCGGTCTCCGCCGACCTGGCCACGTGGTCGAAGTAGGTGGCAACCAGTTCATCGAAGCTGCCGGTGAAGTAACGCTCCTTGTAGTCGTCAAGGTGCACGTGCACCGAGCCGATGACGTGGTTGAAGGCCGCCATCGAGTGCAGCTTCTCCAGCCACCGCTCCGCCCCCGGGTAGTAGTCGCTCTCCATCCCCAGCCGCACGTCCACGCGGCCGGCGCAGCGTTCCCGCGCCCGCTCCACCAGGGCGACGTAGTCATCGAGCTGGTCCACATCCATCCGCGCCCACGGCGACCACTCCTCGTCGATCGGGTTGTGGCAGGTTACGACGATCCCCTTGAGACCGCGCTCCACCGCCTCATCGGCGTACTCCTCCGGCTCGCCCTGCGCGTGTTTGCACAACGGCGTGTGCATGTGCTGCTCGTAGAGAATAGGCGTGGTCATCGAGTATGCAGCTCCAGGGGTTTCGGCCGCGATGCTGGTGTCTCCTATATTACGGCAACCCGAAACGCGAGGAAAAAGAGATGATCCTGCTGCAGAACGGTACCGTCATCGACGGCAGCGGCCAGCCGGCCCGACATGCCTCGGTGGCGATAGAGAACGGCACCATCAGCTCCGTCGGCGCCGTCGATCCGGTCCCCGGCGCCGAAGTCATCGACTGTTCCGGCCTGGTGGTCGCGCCCGGCTTCATCGACGTGCATAGCCACGCCGACCTTGAGGCCATGCAGCACCGGCCGGAGAAGGTCATGCAGGGCGTGACGACAGAGGTAGTCGGCAACTGCGGCTTCTCCGTCTTCCCCGGCCTGCCCGAGGAAGACCTGGTTCCGACTTTCGGTATCTTCGCGGCCCGCCGCGGCCGCGAATGGCCGGATGCGGCCACCTACTTCGACCGGCTGGAAGAGGAGCGCAGCTACACCAACGTCGCCGCCCTGACCGGACACTCGACGCTGCGCGCCGGCGTCTCCGGCGTCAAGGCAGGCAGGCTCGACGCCGCCGAGATGCGCGAAGCCGAGAGCCGGCTGGCCACCTGCCTCGAGCAGGGCTCAATCGGCTTCTCGACAGGACTCAACGAAGCGCCCGGCAGCTTCGGCGACCTGGACGAGCTGACAGCCCTCTGTAGGGTGGTCGTCGAACGCGGCGGCTTCTACACCAGCCACCTGCGCGACTACAAGTTCCGCATCGTGGAGGCGGTGGAGGAAGCGCTCGAGCTCGGCCGCCGGACCGGGGTGCCGGTGCAGATCTCCCACCTGCAGGCCGTCGGCTACAGGAACTGGGACAAGATCGACGCGGTTCTCGAGACGATCGACCGGGCCCACGCCGAGGGCAGCGACGTCGGCATCGACGCCTATCCGTACCTTGCCGGCTCCTGCGGCCTGACCCAGATCCTCCCCATCTGGGCGATGGAGGGTGGCACACCGGCCCTGCTCGAGCGCCTCGCCGACGCCGGCACCCGGGCCGAGATTGCGCGGCAGACCGAGGACAACATGTCCAACCGCTGGGAGGACATCCTCATCGCCTCGGTCAGCAACCAGGAGCTGTTGGAGCTGAACGGCCGCACGGTCCAGCAGGTAGCCGACGACCGCGGCTGCAGCGGGGTGGACGCCGCCATCGACCTGCTGCGCGAGAACGACGGCGACCTCATGATCATCTCCTTCAACTCGACCGAGGAGAACCTGCGCAAGGTCCTCTCCCACCCGCTGACCTCGATCATCACCGACGGACTGATGACCGAAGGCAAGCCGCACCCGCGCACCTTCGGCACCTACCCCACCTGGCTTGGGGAGTATGTCAGGGATAAGGGATGGATGCCGTTGGAGGCAGCAGTTCACAAGGCCACCGGACAGCCGGCAGCCCGCTTCCGGCTCGAGCGGCAAGGCCTGCTGCAGGAGGGTTATACCGCCAATGTCGTTGCGTTCTCGGCGGAGGAGATCGGCACCAGGGGAGACTACGTCGAGCCGGACCAGGTGCCCGACGGCATCAGTCACGTGCTCGTCAACGGCGCCTGGGCGGTGAAGGAGGGTGAACTGCAGCGGCAGTACTCCGGCCGGCCAGTGCGGACCTGAGCGGGCTCCGCCGCCGCCGAGCCCGGGCCAGCCACCTGCTTGCCGCCCCCGCAGTGCCGGGTTAGGTTTCCGCTCCGACGTTGCCTGCACCTCGCACTGCTGCACCCCCCCCCGAGGAGACATGTTCTTAGGCGAGCTGACCTGGCCCGAGTTCAAGGAATTGGACCGCAGCAAACTCGTGGGCGTCTACCCGATCGCCGCCTTCGAGCAGCACGGCCCCCACTTGCCCTTCCTTACCGACACCATCGAGACCACCGAAATCGTCCGCCGCCTGGACGAGCGGATTCCCGCCCAGGTGGTCTGCCTGCCGACCCAGTGGCTCGGTTACTCCTATCACCACACTCGCTTCGCCGGCAGCATGACGGCGACGTCGGAGACCCACATCAACCTGATCGCCGAGACCGTCGGCTGCCTGCTCGACGCCGGCCTCGACAAGGTCCTGATCGTCAACGGCCATGGCGGCAACAAGCCCGACCTGACCGTCGCACTGCAGAAGATCAAGGAGAAATACCCCCACTCCCGGGTAATCGGCGCCTCCTGGTGGGAAGTGGCGGGCGAGCAGATCGCCGCAATCCGCGAGGCCGGTCCGCTGGGCTGGGGCCATGCCGGCGAAATGGAGACCTCCGTCATGCTCGCCATCCGCCCCGACCTCGTGCACATCGACAAGCTACGGAAAGACGGCCGTGCGCCCGCGTCGGAGTACAGCGGGAAGACCATGCAGTACCGGCGCATGGACGAAGTTACCGACTGCGGCGTCTTCGGTGACGCCACCTACGGCACTGCGGATAAGGGCGAGCGGATGATGCAGGCCGTGATCGACTGTTACGTCGAGGTCGTCAGCGACATGCAGAGCAACCGTCTCTACGCCTGAGAGCAGCCGATGGAGAACGTTACCCGTACCGACATCGCCAGCGCCCTGCACGGCATGGGACTCAAGGCCGGCGCCAAAATCATGGTGCACAGCTCCCTGTCCAGCCTCGGGCACGTCGAAGGCGGCGGCGCGACTGTCGTCGAGGCCTTCCTCGATGTCCTGGGCTCTGCAGGCACCCTCATGGTGCCCACCTTCACCCACAGCGGCACCGAGTACTTCGATCCGCTCGTCTCGCCATCCAAGAACGGCGCCATCACCGAGGCGGCGCGAGCCCGACCCGAGGCGGTCCGCAGCCTCCACCCGACCCACGCCGTCACCGCCATCGGCCCCGAAGCCGAAGAGCTGGTCGGAGACGATCTCGAACGCGGTGCGCTCGGACGCGACTGCGCCCTCGACAAGCTCGCCCAGCGCGGCGGTTGTGTCTTCCTCCTCGGGGTCGACCACATAGTGAACTCGACCATCCACATCGGCGAGGACTACGGCGGCGACAATCGCCAGCGGGGGAGCTTCACACCGGAGAATCCGAAGATCGTCATCCTCAACCACCCCGAGCGCGGCGAAATCGAGATCCCGCTCACGGAGATGATGGGGAGCACGGTCGCCTTCGAGCGCATGGAGGATGAGCTCCGGAGCCGCGGTCAGCTCTCCGAGGGCCGCATCGGCGCTGCCTCCTGTCAGCTCATGCGGGGACAGCACGTCATCGACGCCGCCATCGACATCGTGACTCGGGACCTGCCAACGTAGCAAACGGATTCTCGACGGTATTCCTCATCTAGTGCCAGGCGCACCTGTGACATCGAAGAAGGGGCTGATGACCGACGAGGAGAGGTACCTTTTCGACCTGCTGGGTTACGTCGTGGTCAGGGAGGCCGTGCCCGCGGAGCTGCTGCGGCAGGTCAACGCCACCATCGACGAGCTGGAGCAGCTCAGCGACGACGAAATCGCCTCCCGGGGCGTTCCCCGAAGCTACGTCCAGGAAGACAACAAGTACGCGCAGAAGGGCCATGCAGCCAACACGGCCATCGGACTTGGCGACTACAGCTGCAATATCCTGTCCTACGGCGGACCGTTCGAGGAGTTCATCGACCTGCCGACGACGTTGCCGTTGATCGAGGAGATGATCGGCGAGCCCTGCCGGCTCGACGCCGTCGCCTTCATGTCGCGGCACAACCACGGCGCCTTCCGCTTCCACCACGGATACGCCGAGTTATTGCCCTACAGCGAGTTTTCTTACGGTGAGGACGGCTTCAAGTGCGTCAGCATCAAGATCTCCTACGCACTCACCAATGTCGGCATCGACGACGGCTGTTTCGCCGTCATTCCCGGTAGCCACAAGAGCGCCTTCGCCAACCCGCTTGTCGGTCAGGTTCCCATCCCCGATCATCCGCTGGTGGAACCGCTACCCTGCCGGGCTGGAGACGCAGTGGTCTTCTCCGAGGACCTGTCGCACGGAGCAGTCGAGAATCATGGGACCAACACGCGTCGCACCCTGTTCTACTCCTACGCACCGGCCTTCCACTGCACCTGGAACGATTTTGCGAACACCGCGCCCGGATTCGCCGCGCGCTCGTCACCGGCCCGCCGCCTGCTGGTCGAGGGCCCGCCGCCCTTTCCCGAAGCCGAGACCGTCAATGTCTGAAGACGCCGCTACCGAGGCGGACATCTTCGACCTGCGCATCGGCCTCGAGCAGATCGAAGTCAGTCGCGAGGAATGCCATTTCTTCGACCTCACAGGCTACCTGCCGCTGCGCGGCCTGCTGGATTCGCAGCAGATCCGCGAGGCTCGTGCCCAGCTCGATGGGCTGCTGCCCGACGGCGCCCCCGGACAGGCCCGGCACACCATCGATGCCGGCGGCATTTTCGAGGACGCCATGGCTCTGAGGCCGGTACTCGAGCGGGTACGCGCCTTCATCTGGGGCAACCAGTACCGCCTCGTCGGCTCGCGCGGCCTGTTGCGTGCCGCCGGCACCGCAACCCGACTGAGCAGGGGCGGCGGCGACGACAAACGCCGCTACGCCCGCTACCGTTGCGAGGGGGACGGGCAGTTCCGCTGCCTCATGCTCACCTGCCTGATTGCCCTCGACGACACCGCGGCCGAGGACGGGGCGTTCTGCGCCATGCCCTGCAGCCACAAGGCCAATTTTCCGCATCCGTACGGCGATGCAGAACTCGCCGGAATCCCAGCCCTCCACCGTGTCCGGCTGGAGGCTGGCTCAGGTGTTCTCTTTACCGAGAGTCTGTCGCACGCCTTTGCGGCGCCGGCGACCGGGGTTCACCCGTGGCTCGCTTATCACTTCGGCCCCTCCTACATGGTCGACTGGCCTGGATGTGAACCTTCAGAGCGACTGCGGGCGCGAGTCGCCGGGGATGCGGCGAAGAGGCACCTGCTGCTCGAGCCGTATTACCACCCGGCCGGCTCGCAGGGCAAGGAAGCCGGCGACGACGAGGGCTGACTCCTCGCAGCCTGGACGGCAGCCCCTGCGCTTCCCGGCTTCGGATCGACTTCTTCAGGTGCGCGGCTCCCGACTTTTTGGGCATGACGGACGATCTCAAAGCGAGCCTCACCAAGGAGCAATCGACGCGGCCATGCGGGAAAACGCCTGTCGGGGCTGCGAAGCGAACGAATGGGCGCTGCAGCAGTTGATCGAAGTCGCTTACACCGCCATCAAGAGACGCCTGGAACCCAGTGATATTGTCGCCTGCAGCATGGCTCCTGACTCTCGATGAACTCGGGCACCTGATGCGGGTCACCCAGGAATCGCCGATATGAAATGCCGAATAGCTGTCATCAGTGACATCCACTACTGCTGCACGCCGCCCATTCTCGCGGCGCGAAAGGGCCAGTGGGGCGCAGTCCTGCTGCGGCGCACGGTCGAGCGGCTGAACCGGTACATCCAGCCCGATGCCACCGTGGTACTGGGTGATGTCGTCGACCACCCGCACGCTGCCGACGCCCCCGCCCTGCTGTTGGAGGCACGACAGGTTCTCGACCGGCTCGACGCGCCATGGCTGGCGCTCCCGGGCAATCACGATCCGGCTGAAGCGGCGTTCTACGACGTTTTCGAGCACGTCGATCATTTGGATGTCAACGGCGTGCGCCTGGTCAGCTTCGTTGATCCCGAGGAACCCGGCTACAACGCCTCGCGCAGTGACGAGCAGCTGCGGCGGATGGCTGCGGTGGCCGCCGGGCACGCCGGTCCACTGGTGGCGCTGCAGCACGTGCCCGTCGACGAGCCGGAGGGCGAAGCATGCTACGGTTACACCAACTGCGCCGCGGTCTCTGCCGCCATGCGCGCAAACGGCTACACGCTGGCGGTGAGCGGGCACTACCACGCCGGCGTCGGGCTGCGCCATACCAACGGGATCGCAACCCTGGTCGTCCCGGCGCTGTGCGAGGCGCCCCTCTCTTTCGCAATCGTGACGATCGACGACGACGACATCGAGGTCGAGGTACTCGCGCACCAGCTGCCCGCGTCGCTGCGACTGAAGGACTTCCACAGCCATACCCAGTTCGCCTACTGTGGCGAAGATGTCACCATGGCGCAGAGCTCCGAGCTTACCGCGGTGATGGGACTCGAGCAGCTGGCGTTCACCGAGCACAGTGGACAGCTCTACTACAACAGGTCCACCTACGGGAGCGGCTTGGTCGGCGAGAACGGCATCGGCGGCACGATCGGCAGAGCAGAGCGGATGGCCGACTACTGGCAATCTGCCGCGCCATTTCGCAACGAAGCCGTATTCGCCGGGCTCGAGGTCGACGCCGACTTTGCCGGGAATCCGGTGGCCGAGACCGCCGATCTGGAACGGGCCGACATCGTCGTCGGCGCCGTTCACTGGCTGCAGGAGCTGCGGCGTCCGCAGCCGGACGCCGCCCGCGCCGCCGCCGAGTTTCTTCGCACCGTCGATCAGCTCTGCCGTCACGGTGTCGCCGTACTCGCCCACCCCTTCCGCGTCTTCCGACGTGCAGGTATGCCGACGCCGGCCGCGCTCTTCGCCCCCACGGTTGCGCTGTTGCGCGAGCACGGGGTGGCAGCCGAGATCAACTTCCACACCAACGAGCCACCGCCGCAGTTCTTCGCCGACTGCATTGCGGCGGGGATCCGCATCAGCTTCGGCAGCGACGCCCACGCGCTCTACGAGGTCGGCGAATTCCACCCGCATCTGGCGCTGCTCGAGGAAATCGGCTGCGCCGGTGATCTGAGCGCCATCCTGCTGCCGCCGCTGACGTCGAGCCGCGCATGAGAGGCGGATATTCTCGTGCGATATGGCGCCTCTGCGCATCAAGCGCTACCCGGCTGGTGATTGTGCCTCGGTAAAGCGCTGTCGCAGAGGCGGGAGATCACCCCCATCCGTGGCGGATCTACGACGCGGATGGCGCGAGCGGCCGACCAGCGGTTGATTGACCGGAAGCGCCCGGAGCGGAATATTCCGACGCGCCGGCCGAGGGCCGAGGCCGACCGATCGGCGGCCGCAGCCGCGGGCACTCGATACGCAGAGGCCTGGAACTGGGACCGAGATGGACAGCGTGATCGTCGACGATAATGCCCGCGCCCGCTTCGACGCAGACGGCTACCTGGTCCTGCGCGGCCTCCTGGACCCGGAGCACGATCTCTCTCCGCTCCGCGTGGAGTACGACACCCTCCTCGATGCGGTGGCCACTCGACTCCACGACGACGGGATCATCTCCTCCACCCGCGCCGAGCTCCCGTTCGGCCGGCGCTACTGCGCTCTCGTCCGTGAAATGGGCGGGTCGCTCATGCACCGTCACATGGACATCTCCCTGCCACAGAAGGGCGTGGCATCCGACACCCCGGTCCACTGCGGACCGGCGACCTTCGGACTGCTCACCAACCCGCGTCTGCTCGACGCGGTGGAGGCGATCATCGGTCCCGAGATCACCTCCAATCCCACCCAGCACGTGCGGATAAAGCCTCCCGAAGAATGCCTCGCGCGGGACAGCACGATCGTGGGCGAGATCGCGACCGCCGTCTGGCACCAGGATCTGGCCACCGTCGCGTCGGAAGCAGATGAAAGCCACATGCTGACCGTCTGGATCGCGGTCACCGAAGCCACGCGCGAGAACGGCTGCCTCCTGATCGCGCCGGGCAGTCACAAAAGGGGCCTGGCCACCCACTGCCACGATCCCCGGGCCAACTACAGCCGCCAGGCCATACCCGACCACCTGGTCGGCGAGCAACTGGCGCTCGAGGTGGAGTCTGGGGACGTGCTGCTTCTGCACAAGCTCACCATGCACGCCTCCTTGCCGAATCTCAGTCAGGACATTCGCTGGAGCGTCGACCTGCGTTACCAGCCCGTCGGCGAGCCCACCGGCAGGCCCTGGTTTCCGGGCTTCGTCGCCCGCAGCAGGAGCGCGCCGGGAAGCGTCCTTTCCGATGCAGGTGCCTGGACCAAGCTCTGGCACCAGGCGCGGGAACGACTGGCGGTCTCATCCCCTCCGTCGTTCCAGCGCTGGCCGGAGGGCAACCCGGACTGTGCCTGAGCAGGCCGTGATTGCCCTCCCCGCCGGCCTCGTTCTCGGCCACTACATGCCCGGGTATACGCTGCAGCACGACTACGCCCGCTCCATCAACCCCTATCATCCACAGGCGGAAGGCGGGGAGATGGGCGGATTGTACCGGCAGGCGCCCCTGCTCGGCTCCTGCTGGTTCGCCGATCCCGAAGTGCCCTGGGGCCCGGGAGTCGCAGGCCTGGAAGCGGCGGCCCGGTACGAGATTCGGGCGGCCCTGGACGCGGGGATCAACGGGTTCACGTTCGACTACGGCGCCGGCTACAACAGCTCCAACCCGGCCGATCCCCACTGCGTCCACGTTAATCTGGATCGCATCTCGGTGTTCTTCCGCATTGCGGAAGCGGAGTTTCCTGATTTCCGGCTCGCCCTGGCGCTGGACCAGGCTACACTCGACCGGCGCTTCGGCCGCACCATGGACTTCTGCATCAGCCGACGGGTCGAGACGGTCCTGCAGTTTCTCGAGCGGCACGCGGACAGTCCGAACCTGCTGCGCTCGCTGGACGGACGGCCGGTCTTCACGAGCTACCGCGCCACCTCCCTCGGGCACAACGTCGACTCGCCACCGACCGACGTCCGGAACATCCTCGACCAGAGCAAGGAGGCAATCGCAGCGTGGAAGGTGGTGTGGACGCAGGTTCAGGAGGCGCACGAAGCCGGCGTCTTATTCATCGCCGACCTGCCCAACGCCTGGCAGTACGAGCGAGACCCGTCGTATCGCATGCCACTCGCGTCGGTGCGGCGGCTGTTCGAGCTGTGGGCGGAAGCCTTCGACGGCCTGAGCCACTTCGGCGCCACCGACACCGTGCAGGAGGCCAGCCTCTGTTACGCCGAATCCGCCGCCATCGCGCACGAAGCGGGCAGGCTCTTCGTCGCGCCGGTCTACCTGGGCTACAGGCAGCACGGTGACGGCAGGATCCTGATGCACGGGAGCGACCTGATACGGGATACCTGGGAGTTGGCTCAGCACGTCGGGGCCGACGCGATCCAGGTGGTTACCTGGAACGACTACGGCGAGTACTCCTCTTTCATCCCTTCGATACAAACGGGTTACGTGCCGTCCCAGCTCAACCGCTACTTCGCCGACAGCTATCGCGGTCAGCCGTGCCCGGAGCTGGATACCCTCTTTCTCTGCTACCGGCGGTATCCCGGACGTCCGTCCCCTACCGATTTCCCGGATGACGCCGTGTTGTGGCACCCTCTGGACGAGGAAATCGAAGTCGTCGTCATCGCCTCCGCCCCGGGGCAGCTGGTCGTCGCCGGCCAGGGGCCGTACGAGCTCGGCCGGGGCCTGTCCGTCGTCCGCGCGCCGCTGCGACCGGGGATTCCGTCGGCCTCGCTGTCGCGCGGCGGCGAAACCGTGGTCACCGTCGCCGGTCTCGCCAAGGTCATCGACGGCGTCGCCGAGCGCCCCTATCGCCAGCTGCTGGAACCACACATGCACAGTTCCGATTTTAATCTGCTGATTCGGCGCGACCTCGGCGTGGATTTCGATCCGGAGGACTCGAGATGGATGGATTCGAGCGGCAGTGGGATGGCGGACTGGTACGAGCTGATTCAGGCCGGGGCCCGGTACAAGTGTGTTCCCAAACCTCGGATGTGAACTGGGTAGCAGCGAGTGGCCGCGGGAACATCCGCGGCCCCTCGCTGTGATCCCCAACCCTACAGGAGTAGTGAGATGAAACTGGGTGCCTCCACCATCGCACACCGCAAGCTTCCGCTTACGCTCGAGTTGCTGGAAAGCTACCGTGCCGCCGACATCGAATCCCTCGAGTTGTGTGATTACCATCCGAACTTCGCCTACGGCGACAGAAACTTCGCCGCCGGGGTGACCGAGGCGCTCCGCGACCTGCAGCTCCACCTCAACTCCATCCACATCCACCTGCGGAACCGAGATCCGTCCTGTGACCTGGCCAGCACCGACGCTGCCCAGCATGAGCGCTCCGTCGCCGCGCACCGGCAGACCGTGGATTTCGCTCACAGTCTGGGCGGCTGTATCCTGGTCACCCACGACATCGACATCCCGGCGCCGGACGAACCGAACAGTGAGTCCCGGCTGGCCGCCTTTGTCGACGGGGTCAGGGCTGTCGCCGGCTACGCCGAGGACAAGGGCGTGCGGCTGGCCCTGGAGAACATCCCCCGCGGCTTCACGAACGAGCCGGACCGCCACGTGGAGCTGATCGAGCGAATCGGCTGCGTCAACGTCGGCGCGGTCATCGACACCGGCCACCGCAACCTCGGCGGCAATCCGGCCGCCGCATTGCGAGCCGTCGGCCGGCACCTGATCACCCTGCACCTCCACGACAACCACGGCGCAAAGGACGAGCATCTGCTGCCTGGAAGAGGCGCGATCGACTGGCCGGACATCACACAGGCTCTCCGCGACGTCGCCTACCCCGGCGTGTTCATGTACGAGCTCAACCGCCCCGAGGATCTCTCCGACCTGCCGGCAAACGCGGCCTGGATCCAGGCTCAATAGACGTCCGATTACCAGCTCGTAGACCAGCATACCCGAGCAGCAGGACTTCGCCGCGGTCCACAGGGGCACCGGCGACGCCCTGCCGGACATCCTCGGAGCCTACCGCTCCGTCGGATGGTGCCGGCTCCGAAGGAATCGTTACCTTTGCCACCCGATCCGGCTGTCATTACGAGGTAATCCCCGAAGGAGAGGCCGCATGCTGAGCGCACAACAGAAGAAACAGTTCCACACTCTCGGATTCCTCCACCTGCCCGGCTTCATCCCCCAGGACCAGATGCGCGCCTACGTCGACGCCTTCGACGGCACCATGGCCTCGGCCAACGGCGGCAGGCCCTGGGACCAGGCGCCCAAGCGGCAGCAGGTGGTGCCCTTCTACCGCGAGAACGCTGGTGTCTATCACCGCCTGCTCGACGACGACAACCTTTTCGGGCTCGTCGAGGAGCTGATCGGCGAGGACTTCGTCTTCACCGTCTCCGAGGGCATCCAGCACTTTGGCGGCACCCGCTGGCACCACGACGCGATCAGCCCGGAAGGACAGATCCATCTCAAGGTCGTCTTCTTCATCGACCCAGTGCGGGCCGACACCGGCTGCCTGCGGGTCATCCCCGGCACCCAGTTCAAGCCGTTCCGCGACATGCTGCAGGAGAATGGCGAGGAGATTCTGGCGCTGGGTCCCGATGTCCCCGGTGCCCACGCGATCGAGGCCGACCCCGGCGACGCTGTGATCTTCATCGTCAAGTGTTACCACGGCGCCTTCGGGGACAACCCGCGCCGCGCCATCTACCTCAACTTCGTCGAGAAACCAGCCAATGCCGAGCAGGAGCAGTACATCACGGAGCTGTACGAAGGCGACAGCCGCCACGGTTGGACCTACTACACGCCCGAGCTGTTCGCAGACGCCACGCCGCGGCGGATGAAGATGCTGTCCTTCCTGAAGGAGCGCTGTTACAACGCCGCCTGAGGGCGGGGTGCCATGATCGAGCTTTGAGACTTCGCGCCTCGAGCCCCGGCACTCTCTAACCGACGCTCAGCAGCTACGCCGGCCATCCGCCGCAGCGTGAGGGCCTGGCGCGAGCCGGCGCTCACCGGAGGTGACGGCCGTTTCGATTCTTTCTTTCTTTCTTTCCGACTGAGGGAACAGACGAGAGAGTTGCAATGGATGCCATTCGCCTCACTGGCCGCTACTACCGGCAATACCCGCCGCAGGACCCGCTCGGTGCCGCCGAGGATCAGCTTGAGCTCGGCCTCGACGATACCGCATTCCTGCTCGTCGACGTCTACGGCAAGGGCTTCGATCCGGGTGACGATCTGGGCGACGTCCCCGAGCTCTATGCCGAGGCGGTGCGCGCGAGCCGCGATATCGTCGTCGACCACATCCGTCCGGCACGGGACGCCGCCGACGCGGCCGGTCTGCCCATTATCTACCTGACCAACTACCTGGCGCCGTCAACCAGCGCGAGCACCGAGTGGCGCAACCTGTCGATCCGCACCTGCGGCGTCGACGTCCTCGAGAGCTGGACAGAACCCAACGAGATCCTCGCCTTCTCCGACGTCATCGCCCCCCGCCCCGGCGATCATCTGATAAAGAAGCAGATGTACAGCGGCTTCTTCGAGACCCACCTCGACTCGCTGCTGCGCGGCCTCGGCGTGCGAAACCTGGTCGCGGTCGGCTTCGACCTGCGCATCTGCCTGGGGACAACGCTGACCGACGCCATGTACCGCAACTACCGGGTCGTGCTCCTGCGCGACTGTACCGGCACTGGCGAACACCCCGAGACCCGGGAGGGCGACTGGATGAACTGGACCGGCATCCGCTACATCGAGTCGAACGTGGGTTACACATCCACATCCGCCGATTTCGTGCGGGCCTGCAGCGAGAGCGCGACTTGACATCATCCCGTATCCCACGCGGATGAAGGTCACCGAAGTCAGAGTCCTGTCGGCCGACCGCTTCAATTACGTGAAGGTCGAGACCGACGAGAGCATTCACGGCGTCGGCGAGCTGCATCTGGCCTTCGGCACCAGCGGGACGCCGTTCGCTGCGATCGGCGGCGTGCGCTACTGTGCTGAGTACCTGGCCGGCGAAGACCCGCTGCCGATCGAGCGCCACTGGGAGGAGCTGTCGACCCTCGATCTCGACGCCTTTCCCGAGGCGAGGTTGAAAAAGCCGACCGGCTGTCCGTGGCGCCGCGAGATCCGCCTCATCGCCCCAGGCGAAGTCTGCTGGCCCCTCAGGGAGGCTGGCTGATGGCATCGGCGGCTGACCTGCGTCATGTGACCGAGGCAGAGAAGTTCCTCTTCGACATCCAGGGCTTCCTGATCCTGCGCGGTGCCATCGAGCCCGACCTCGTCGCCGCACTCGACCAGGCGGTGGTCGAGAACGAAGCGATCGCCCACGACGAGAGCTGGGCCGACGGAATCCCGGTCGTCACGGCCGGTCACTTCATCAAGGACGTCGGAATCGAGAACCAGGTCAGGCTCAATGGCCTGCCGCGGCTCGATCCGGTATTCGACCAGCTGATAGCCCACCGCTCGTACCTGCCCTACCTGCGCGAGTTCATGGGTGAGCCCCAGCTGGTCAACACCTGGTCCATCTCCAAGTACGCCGGCCGGGAGGCGAGCGACTGGCACAACGGCCTTCCCACCGAGCAGTACACGGTGCGCGACGGCGTGATTCGCTCGCCCATGCTCAACGTCGTCACCATGCTCACGCCCAACCATCCGGGTGACGGCTGTTTTGCCGTTATCCCCGGCTCCCACAAGAAGAGCCTCAGCCTCGACTACGAGCGGTGGTCCCGCGCCGGGCTCGACACACCCGGCGCAGTCGAGGTCACCGGCGAGCCCGGGGACGTGATGATCTTCACCGAAGCCCTTTCCCATACCGGGTCGGCGAAGATTACTTCCCGGCGCCGCACGACGCTCCAGTACAACCACGTCCACCGCGACCGCGCCTGCCCGATGTGGGATTCCCACAACGCCCGGCACTACTGGATGCCGCCCTCGATCCGCCAGCGCTTCACCCCTGAGCAGCGCGAGCTTACCCGCTGGATGGACTACGCCATCCCCGACCGGTCGATCCCCGGCGCCGACCGCATCGACGACTGACTCCGGGTTTCCGTCGAGGCAACCGGTCCACCGCAGCCCCCGAGCTCGACGCCCTGGAATAGTGTTTGCCCATCAGCCGTGACCGGAATATGTTGATCTAGGGGCGTTTCTGAGGGAGCCCCCAAGTCCGCGGAAAGGTCACAGGCCACTTCGGCCACACCCGCTTCCCCGTCTGCACATAACACGCTTTTCTGTCTGATGTGCGCGGACCGCAGGCTTGAAAAAGGAGTGTACCAGGTCCCCTCAGCTGCCCTCCGACCCGAATTTCCGGCAGCCGAAGAACCGGCCCAAAGACCGCCTTAAATCCTTCAAGTCCGCCACACCGGGTGGCCCGGCAACTTGAGCCTGCTCTACTGGCCGGCCTTCAACGGCCACCTCGATCTGCCGCAGATGCTCATGAAGCATGGAGCCGATCCGGAGGTCAGGATCAAGGGCAACGGCGAGCACGGGAACACCGCGATGCCGGGGTCGACGCGCGCACGACGGCGCGGCGCCCGCCGCTGCACCGCGCCACCTACGAGGGACAGGTGGAAGCTGCCGAGGCTTTCATTCTCTCCGGCGCCAGCACCACGATTCCCATGAAGTCGGGCAAAACCCCGCTGGAGGTCGCCCGCAAGGACTGCAAGCACCTGTGAAGCTGAGGAGGAGGACGTATGGCCGGACAAGCCCTGTCGGCGGCCGCTACCGCGGCCGCCGTCAAGGAGTTCAACCGCGAGGGTTGGATCCACCTGCCCAACGTGCTCGAGCCGGATGAGGTCTCGGCGCTGCGGGCCGGTATCGAGCGCCTGAGCGAAGACCCGACGGCGGCGCAGACCCACAACGCCGACAGCGAGACAGTCTACCTGCGCCTGTTCGAGCGCGAGCGCATCTTCCGCGACATGCTCGTGCGGGAGCCTATGATAGGGCTCGCGGAGGCCCTCATCGGGTCCAACTGCCATCTCATCGCCGACGGGGCTGTATTCAATCCGCCTGGAAAGGCCATCGACAGCTGGCATGTGGACGACGGCGTCTACTTCCCGCTGCCCGCCGAGATCCTCAGGCACGATGCGCGCGTGACCATCCCCAACTGCATCGTCAATTTCCAGATGATGCTCACCGACGTGCCCTCGGTCGAGTTCGGGCCGACCCAGGTGGTGCCGGGAAGTCATTACTCCGGTCGCGATCCCGACAGCCAGGATGAGCCGGCCTTCGAGGGACGAGGACCGGTATCCATCTTCTCCAAGCCGGGCGACCTCTACCTGCAGCACAGCCAAGTCTGGCACCGCGGCGCGCCCAACACCTCCGCTCGCCGGCGCTGCCTCTACCAGTTCGCCTACGGCGACCGGCGCATCGCGCCCCGCTTCTATCCCTTCCTCAACTACCGCGTTCCCGACCACGTCCTGGAAGGAGCCGACGAGCGCCTGCTGCGCGTCTTCGGCAAACACCCAAAGGGCGCTTATGGTTGAGCAGGCTTGTGCTGGATCAGCAGATACGGCCCCGGTCCCTCTTGCGGGGCCCGGAGCGTCGGGCCGGCCTCCGACTGGCGGGCGGCTTCAGCCGGACTTGAGCATTGCCGCGCCCCCGGCGAGCGCGCTCAGCTTCAGGTAGGCTTCGTCCAGGTCCATCGGATTCTGCACGCCGGGCGAGAACCCGCAGTCCGGATTCAGGGTGATGCGCTCGGCATCCACGTACCGTATCGCCGCCTCCGCCCGTGAAACGACGTCCTCCGGGCTCTCCACCCTGGCATCGCAGTGGTCTATCACGCCCAGACCCAAAACCTTCTCTTTCGGGAACTTGCTCAGCGCCTCGATGCCGTGCGATTGCGGCGCCGCGAACTCCATCGCGAAGCGCCCGACCTGAATGTCGCCCAGCGCCTCGATGATCGGTTCGTAACCGGTGTCCGAGCTGCGGCGGCGGTTGAAGTGGCCGTGGCACAGGTGCATCGACAGCGGAACCTCTACCCCTGTCACCGTCTCGTTGATCGTGCGGATACAAAGGTCGATCTCGCCGGCCAAGTTGCCGGCGCCGATCTGCTCGCGGATCGCGGGATCGGCGATCATCAACAGCCAGGGCTCGTCGAGCTGCACGTGGTCGACCCCGAGCTGGGTCAGCTTGCGGATCTCCTCCCGCACGATCGGAATGCAGGCCTGCATGAACTCTTCCCGCGTCGGGTAGGCGCCGGTGGACAGCTCCGCCTTCCACAGGCGCCACCCGAGGATATAGGGCGACGGCAGAGCCACTATCGTCCTGCCGGTCGCGCACTGCAGCAGGTACTGCGCCGCTTCGGTCGCCAGGTCGCTGTGCTGCTCGATCGGTGCCGTGACAATGGGGTCCGTCACGTTGGCGCCCACGCTCTGCTTGGCGGCCAGCGTAAACCCGGTGACGTGCTCGGAGAACACCTTCACATAACTCTCACGGCGCCATTCCCCGTCGGAGACATAGTCGATACCGGCCCGTTCCTGCAGCCGGATGGCGGAAGGAACCGCATCGTCGAGCAGCTTGTCCG
>CAYWBJ010000034.1:0-4000 GCA_964456165.1 uncultured Gemmatimonadaceae bacterium
CGGCTGTTGGAAATCTCGAAGTTCAGCACCAGGCCGGTGGTGTCGTCGATGAGCGCGATCGCCCCGCTGCCGAGGCGGGGATCATCCGGGTCCGCGCCATAGGGATTGTCCTGCGTACCGTGAACCTCCACCGCGATGTCGCCGGCCACTGACAGGCCCCCGCCCGTCGCAAACCGGCGGTCGGCAGTCACGATCGCTTTCACGTGGTCGCTCGGATCCCGGGCCCCCATCGTGAACTCCGGTATCGCGATCTCGAGCTCGGGGCGCTCGGGCGTCGGCGTCGTGACCTGGGCCGCAGGATCCAGCGCGCGAAAGTCGCCGGCTTCGAGCACGTGCCATCCAGCCCCGATCACGGAGGATCCGGCGCTCCAGTCGTCGAAGTCCCGTCCCTCGCCATCGAGGAAGTGGCGCGGCGCGGCCAGTGCTCGCCAGACATCCACTGTCGCCGGGGCGTTGGGCCAGTCCCGCGGTTGGTAGGATTCGTCGTCGTGGATCTGCACCATCTCCGTGCTCAGTTCGATGACGTTGCCTGCCGGGTCGGATATATAGAGGAAGATGTTGTCGCCCGGCCCATGCCGGCTCGGCCCGTAGATGATCGGGACTTCGTTCTCCTTGAGGTGGTCGCAGATCTCCTTGATCGCCTGCCAGTTGGGGAGATCGAAGCAGTAGTGGTTCACCTTCGCCCGGCCGTCGTTCAGGAACGCGACGCCGTGGTGATCCGGGCTGCAGCGCAGCCAGGCGAGCGCATTCCCCGCGACGGTGTCGGACAGGCGGAAGGCCAGCAGATCCCGGTAGAAAGGCAGTGTGCGATTCAGGTCGACGGTGTGGAAGGTGATGTGGCCGAACTTCACTGGCCCGACTGCCCGAGGGGCCAGAGGCTGCTCGATCTGCTGCATCCCCTCGTAGAACTTCAGCCGGTTCCCGTCCGGGTCCAGGTAGCAGATCGACTCACCGATCCCGGGATGGTGATCTTCGTCGGGAACGGGCTGTAGCCCCTCCCTGTCGAGCACCGAGCGCACGTGCTCCAGGGCATCGCCGTCGCCGACGTCCAGCCCCAGGTGATGCAGTCCGCGCTCCGTTCCGGGATACAACCCCAGGCAGTGATGCTCGTCGCTGCAGCGCAGGAAAACCGACCCGTCCACGCGGTCCGAGATCTCCATGCCGACAATCTGCTCGTAGAACGCCGCCGCGCGCTCCACGTCCGGAACGGATACCCCGACATGCCCTAGCCGTTTGACGTCGATCATGGGAATAGGGATGGGGTGACAGGGCGCGGGCAGCACGCCGCCTCTCGACCGCGCGTCATTGTGCTTGCCGCGCCTGCTCGATGGCCGCCGTCAGGTTGTCGATGGACAGGCTGGTTCCCTCGACCAATGTCTCCAGCCTGCTGTCCACCTTCCGCTCGTACTCGATGGCCCAGATGCCGTGGAATTCGTCCAGCAAGGTGCGGATGATTGGCTGCCAGTCAATGTCTCCCTCGCCGAACGCGCGGTATTCTACCTTGCCGTCCGGCGCCGCCACGTCCTTCCAGTGTGTGTACTGGACGCGCTCCAGGACGGCCTGCAATGCGGCATACGGATCTTCACCTCCGTACGCGTAGTTGGCTGGATCATAGGTCACGCCTACCGCGGGCGAGGGCACCATGTCCAGAAGGCGCCTCAGCCCCGCACCCGTAGCCGAGGTGCCACCGTGATTCTCGATCGCCAGTGCCACGCCTTTTTCTTCGGCGTAGCGACCCAGCCTCTCGAAGGCGGCGGCCAGTGTCTCGTACAACGCGTCGGTCACCCGCTCCGCGGGCAGGACGTAGTGTTTGGAGTGCGTGAAATCGTGCTCGGTGAACACCCGGATGACACGCGCGTCGAGGGCATCGGCCACGTCGATGGTTTTCATCATTTCCTCGCAGCGATCCTGCGCGACCTCGCCCTCCAGCCCGACGACCGCGCCGCCGCCAAGAGCCACCACGGTGACGCCGACTTCCGCCGCCAAGTGCCTGACCGCGGCGACATCCTCAGGAGTCGCCTCCACGGCGATGTTGTTCCGGGATTCCTCCAGCCAGCCACAATCGATCTCGACTGCCGTGACGCCGGCGCTCTTCGAAGCCTCGAAGAACTCGCGCAGACCGTATTCGCGGTAGCCGTAGGAGGCGTTACCCAACGTGACCTGGTTCGGTGCGGTGCCTTGCATCAGATCGCCCAGTCCTTCCACATGTCGTCCGGGTCCGGTGGCTCGTCCTCGCGGAACTTCCGCGTGTCCACGTGGAACTGCTCCGTGCACTGCGTCTTCTCGTTCCAGCTGCCCAGCGTGTGGTCGTCGTAGAAGGTCCGCGGCTGCGACGGGCTCGAGTCCTTCTGGAAGTCGCAGATCAGCATGAATCGGACGTTCTCCCGCGTGCGGTTGGGACTGGCGGCATGCGCGAGACGGTGGTGCAGGAAACAGACGTCCCCGGCGTGTCCGTCGAACTCAGCCGGCTGTATGGTCGCCTCGATGTCGGCGAGCGTCTGCCTCAGGGTCAACGACCTCATGTGACCCTCCGGGGCGCGGGTGTTGTCCTTCGGAGTGTTGCCCTGGGAGGTGGTGAACAGCGGGAAGAGCCGGCGGTGGCTGCCGGGCCAGAACGTGAAGCAGCCCCCGGTGGGCGGGCAATCCTCGAGCAGCGCCATGCCGCCGAGCTGGTGGCCGCACGAGTCCCAGTGCGGCTGGATGGGATCGTAGGGGGGTAGCGTCGGAAAGCGCGTGTAGACGCCCCGCGTGCGCCGGCACGGGCGAACGGGCGTACCGATCAGCGCCGCCACGACGGCTTGCACCTGGGGCGAGTTTGGCACCAGCTGCAGCATGAACGGCTCTGTCCCCAGCCCGGTCGGGCCGGAGCTCAGCAGCTGCCAGATGCCGTTGTCTCCCCGGGCCCCGCCGAAGTGGTTCAGGTCGCCGCCGGGCTCGCCATTCCCCGGCGTCCGCTCCCAGAGGCGATGGGCATCCGCGTACGTCGAGGGGGCGTGTCGATCGATGCAGTCAGGGGCCCGTTCCCATATGTAGTCCAGCGCCGGCTCCAGAGACGCCCTGTCCAGCAGGCCACGCTTGATCAGGTAACCGTTCTCCTTGAAGAAGGCGGCCTCGCACGCCGAGACCGGCTGGCCGGCCACTTCGTCAGGTGCGTCCAGGTGGCTGGAGGGGGTCGCCGCCCCCTCCGTCTCCGCGCCTGGGGCGCGATCGTCCGCTCTGTCGATGCTCACTTATATCTCTGTGATGCTGTCCACGTCAAACAGCGAGTCTGCAATGCGAAGTAGAGAGTATAGAGGCCCCTCAGGCAAGTCTGGTCAAGCGCTGTGTGGTTGGAGCCGTAGTGCCGTCGCTCCTGGCCTTCAGGCAGGTCGGACCTGGCGGGTCGGGCTCACCGGCCGTCCCCTGCAGTCGCGCGGCCGTCGCCACTACCCCAAAGGGCCCCGGCCTGACGACACTTCAACGCGCAATTGGCATATTTAGGGACCGTTTGACGGCCACCTGGATTCTCACACAGGCAATGCGCCTGGCTCCCAACCAGAGGACCCCACACCATGTCCAGCTTCCAACTGCCGCCGCATCAGATCCAGTTCATGGACACCTTCGGATACCTGCACCTGCCCGGGCTGCTGAATGACCGGATCGAGGAGATCGACGAGGCTTTCGAGGAGTTGCTGCGCCTCCATGGCAGCGACAACCACGATGGCCAGAGTCGCTTCTACATGGTCCCCTTTCTCAACCACAGCGAATATCTCTGCACCTTGCTGGACGACGAGCGCATCGACGGTATTGCCGCCGGACTCCTGGGCGAATCCTACCAGTTCTGGTGCAGCGACGGAAACTACTACGCGGGGAACACCGGATGGCATTCGGACACTGCGTGGCCGGAGCCGATCCGCTATTACAAGATGGCCATCTACCTCGACCCGGTGACCCGCGACACCGGCGCGCTGCGCGTCATACCGGGCAGCCATCGCTTCGGAGAAGGGTACGCGGAAACGCT
>CAYWBJ010000035.1:0-20390 GCA_964456165.1 uncultured Gemmatimonadaceae bacterium
CTAGTGAAGTTATTTTGCCATATCAGATAAAAAACTTAGAAGTTTCGGACAATCATCTTGCTTTTTTACGTTTTGATATTCCAAGCTCTATCAATAACAGCCTGGAGAAAGAATTAAATCTGGTTCCAGAAACTGTTACCAATCTGGCTGGTGGAATTGTTGTTTACAACTATGATCAAATGGGCTGGGGTGAAAAAAATGATGATTATAACATAGGAACAGTTGATCATACTTTAGGGACGCCCATAGATACATTGTTTTCCCTAGAGGCAGGATCTGCAATATCTGTTGATTTAACGGATATCATTTATTCAAGTGGAGAGTTCTCCTTAGGTTTAGGCGTTTTGGATCCTTCAGATAACGTATCTTTTTACAGTAAAGAAAAACTACTCACCGATGGTGCTGGAGGTTATGCACCCCAAATGAGTGTTTGGCCAAGCATTTCCTTTGGAATATCAAAGGCCCGGGAAACGGCCATAGGACCAGAGCGCGGGGTCGTGCCGCAGATCACGGAACTGGCGCAGAATTTCGCTAATCCGTTCAACAGCGGTACGACTATTCCTTTCAGTCTGGCGCGCCGGAGCGAGGTGGAGTTGAGCGTCTACAATTTGGCCGGACAGAAGGTGAAGACGCTGGCGCAGGCGGTGTGGGCCGCCGGCAATCACCGGGTGATTTGGGACGGCCGCGACGCTACCGGTGCCGAGATAGCCACCGGTGTATATCTCTATCGGTTGCGGGCCGAGGGCAGGCTCGAAGTTCGCAAGCTCTTATTGCTTCGTTAGTGTCAGCTCCCAGCAACGCCACGCCCACGAACGGGGCGGGAACGGGAAAGCCTGCGAATCAGCCGCGCACTGGCAAACCGGCTGGACGTGGTCCATCGCTGCAACTACAGTTTATGGCCCGTTAGGTCTTTCGACTAGGACTTGAGCGCCAAGTAGACGGTCACCTTCATATTACCTCCCTCTGGGAGCGCGCCGACGAGACGCAGGTAGGTCCCGAAGTTTGCGACGCGCCCGAAGGTCACCTCCGCCTCGCCGTCCACCAGCCCGAACCGCGTCCCCTCGTCGCACCAGCGCATGCCATCCGGCGAGATCTGCACCCGTGCCTCGGCCGTTTCTACCGCTCCGCTCGATTCCACCACCCGCACGAAGAAGATTGCCTCCGACGCCCAGGCTGCCTCGTAGGGCTCCGTCTCGAAGCGCCCGGACCAGGGGACCTCGAGCTCCAGCACGGCTGTGTGGCTCTGTCTCATCACAGCTCGCCTCAGAAGTCCCCCGAGAGCACTACCGAGTCCACATAGAGGAAGGCCCGCTTGTCGCAGTCGGTCTCGACGAAGAAGGTGGCGTTGAGCATGCAATACAGGTTCGCCATCGCCGGCAGCACCATCGGCTCCATGCCAGAGACGTCGTAGTGGCGGTCGTTGCACTGGAATGCGGTGAAGGACATGGAGTCGAGGTCGAGGCCGATGCGGACGTAGTGCCAGTTCTGCTTGGTGGCGATCTCGTTGTAGCAGAGCAGCTGCTCGCCGGCGGGGACATCCTCCCATCCAGCCGGACCGAAGTGGTAGTGCGAGCGGGTCTTGCCGGAGCCGCCGATCTCCTCCAGCGGCTCGCGCTGCCGCTTGTATTGCCAGCGGCCAACAGCCTTACCGCCCATGGCGTTCACGTACCGCAGATGGGGCATGACGCGGCGCTCGGCGTCCTGCAGGTCGAAGCAGATGCCGATGTGGCGGATGTCCAGCTCGGAGAGCTCGAGCTCGGTGGCTTCTGGCTTGAAGGTGAGACGGGCTTCGAGCTGGATCGGGCCGGCATGGCGCCAGGTCAGTCGCTTCACGGCCACGGCGATGCTGCCGGCTCTGGGCCGCGTCGCCAGCTTCATCGCATAGGTGCCTTCCCAGGAGCCGGCGGATCCGGTGTCCCACATGGTGCCGTTGCTCAGCATGGGGCCGCGCATGTCGTGCCACTCGGGCAGCATCGAGTCGAGCGACTTCTCGTAGTTGCCGATCAGGGCGGTCCAGCCGTGCAGGCCGTGGTCGAAGTCGTCGGCGAAAATGATGCGCGGCAGAGGATCGAAGTGGGTGGCGGCCGGGTGGGCCGCCCTCTCGCCGCTATGGCTCGCAGTCATTGTCAAGGTGCCTGTTCGGCGAGCGCCGCCAACGCCGCGAGAACCTGAATCCGCCCTTCGTCGGCCAAAGTGCGGTCGATCTTGTCGTTGAGCCAGTGGTGCCCGCCTAGAGGTCCATCATGCAGGGTCTCGTGGCCTCCCGCCGTCAGGACGCTAAGGGGCAGGGTGTCCAGCAGGCGGCGCGCCTCCTCTATCTCCGGACCGCTCTTTGCTGCCGCCGTCGCCGCCCGCACGGCCCGGTCCAGCATGACGAAGTACTCGTAGTCCTGCACACCCTCCCGTGCCGCCTCAAGGTGCTTGCCGGCCGTAACCGAGGTCGCGTCGAGAAAGATGGGAGCGTAGGCGCTCTTGTTGGCCAGGTACTCGTTCCACGAAGAGGTGGCGCCGCCGGTGTCGGTCAGCGACCACATGTAGAACGCCTCGGCCCCGAAACGCCAGCAGGACCAGCCGTAGAGACGGCCGGCGTAGGGATCCAGCGTCCGGCTCAGCCACGCCGAGTAGAACTCCAGGGCGATCCCCTGATCCCGCTTCTTCAGGTAGTAGTCGCGGTATTCCTGGCCCTGTCCCAGGAAGGCCATGTAGTTCGGCGACAGCACGTGGCAGGCGTCGATCATCTCCTCGTTGGCCTGGGTCGGGTCGCCGTGGGTCACGTCCTCCCAGACGCGGACCCCGGTATTCGCCTGCCTGATCGGCTTTGCCCAGGCCAGGATGCGGGCGTCCTGGTACGGCTCGTCGGGCGCGTCCACCAGCAGCAGGGCCAGCTGCTGCGGCTGCTTCCCCTTGGACACCATGTACTCCGCCCAGAACGTCACCCAGTCGACCACCGCGGTGTCGAATTCGGGTGTGCCCGCCTCGAAGGAGTTGAAGCTGTCGCCCACCTTGGCGAATACCATGTATTGGGCGGCGTCCGGCCACAGCTCCATCCAGGCGTCGAAGTAATCGGTGGAGGGGGGATCGGTCATCGCGCCCTGCGCGTCGTGGGTACCGCGCGGTACGGCCAGCTTCAGGCCCCACGGCGAGTCGCCCCGGTGCTCGCGCAGGTGCTCGACGATGGCTAGCCGATTTTCCGCGGTGATGGCGGGGAAGTGACCGACGCGGTCGGTGTAGTCCCAGCCCCCCATGTGCAGCGTCTGCTGGTCGGGGAAGTCGAGGGGATACAGATGCATGCGCAACGGAAACCGGGCACCCCCGCCAGACTCAACGACGACCTCGCCACCGTACACCCCCGGTTCGACATCCGCCGGATTGAAGGTCAGCCACACCTGCCGTGTCATACCCGATGGCACAGTCACCACGTACAGACCGCTCTCGGCGGCAACCTCGGGCAAGGCCGCCGCCACCGGCATTCCGCTCCGGGTGTCCGTCCAGGTTACCTCGTGCACGGTCACGTATTCGGGATTGTCGCCACCTGGGAGCCCGCTCAGGCGGAACGCCACCCGCATCGGCTCGTCGGTGCTGTTGCTGACGTTGAAGGCTGCGGCGCGGTGCTCCTTCCGCATCAGGTGCACCTCGACTGCCAGGTCCCTCGCTTCGTCCGGCGCCCCGACGAGGGGAAGGGGATCCCACAGGTTCGAGCTCCAGAACGTGAGCGGTTCCAGGCCGGCGGCGCGCCAGAGCCAGGCCTGGCTGCGCAACACCCGCTCGTGCCAGGAATTCAGTGGCAGCACGGCCTGGAATCCCTCTCCGAAGTCGGTGGCCGCCACCATGTTCGCCTCCACGTGCGCCAGCTCGGCTGACACCTTCTCTCGCGTTGGGGCCGGGACACCCTCTGCGGTTGACGCCTCTCGCACGGCTGCAATATCCTGCTCGAGGCGCATTCGGATGCCCTTCTGGTTCGCCAGCCGTTGGGCATAGACTACCGGATCGTCGATGGCCGGCCCCGGTAGCTGCTCGCCCAGCCATTCGGGCTCCCCGGGAAAGACCTCGATCTCGTCGACGAAGGTGTACGGCTCGTTCCAGACGAGCAGGCTGACGTAGCGCCCGTGGGTCCGCAGCCGGTCCGTCCAGTAGATGTAGGTCCCGTACTTGGAGGCGCGCTCCTCGGTGACGTCGCGCAGGACCTGCTCGCGCACTGCGGGGGTGAACTTCGGTCCGTAGTGGTCCTTGTTCTGCACGTAGTGATGGTGGATCTCGGCGTTGTTGAAGCCGTCGTTAATCCAGGCGTCAGGGGGCGCCGGCGTTGGCACGACCGGACCACGCTGCTCCTCGCTCAACACCACCAGGTCGCCGATCTCGTGGAACTGCCTGTCTTCGCCGGCCACGAGGAGGCGGATCGTCAGCGGCCAATGCACATCCGCGAACCCGGCCGCCGTGCTGAACGAGACACCCCGGATCGGCTGGTCGGATCCCAGGTCGAGCGTAAAGACGTTGGGGGTCCTCTCCTGCCAGCCGACCGTGGACTTGTGGATCCAGAAGTAGCCCTGCGTGAACTTACCGTCTGTCAGTTGCTCGTAGTCGCCGGAATCGGAGCAGAGTCCGTAGTTCGGGCTCGGATCTATCGTGTAGGTGGCCCCGAGTGCGATGTTCTCGCTCGGACGTTCGGCCGGTGCAGCCTGGACGCAGGTGAGTGACAGGATCGCCAACGCTGTGCCGAACAGCATTCGTTTCATCGCTCGTTCCTCGGATATCGTATGGATGGCCTCTACCTCCTGCCCGCGACGGGGCCGGAGACGTGATGTGATGTCCCCTATGGAGGATACGCTATACGGAGTGACGGATCTGCACTCCTGTCAACAGAGGTGGAAGGCAACCCTCTCGATCAGGCGGGCTGTCATAGCGCTGGGAATTTATAACTGGCACAGCCGGGCAGCTTTAAGTATTATTCCCGGAGAGGGGCTGTTTCCTTTCCCGCATTACGATTACGAAAAGGCGCCTGGCGCGCGGTGTTGGCGCTGGGCCGGATTAGCAAATGGCACGTGAGCTCGCACCATCTCGAATAAAAATCCCGTTCGGTCAGGCCATGGCCATGTTGGGACCGTATGCGGGGAGCAAGGTGGTCGAGCAGATCCGCAGCGTGGCCCTGATCGTCGCCTACCTGATCCTGTTCCAGCTTGTCGTGCTCGGCATACCGATCGCCAACGCCACGGTCGTCGCTCTCGGCATCGGCGTGGTGATCCTCGGCCTTGCCCTTTTCATGGAGGGGCTGTATCTCGGGCTCATGCCGCTCGGCGAGATCTGCGGTATCATGCTGCCGCAGAAAACCAAGCTGCCCGTCATCCTCGTATTCGCGTTCATCCTGGGGGTTGGGGCAACCTTCGCCGAGCCGGCAATCGGGGTGCTCAAAGAAGCCGGTTCTTCGGTAAAAGCGTGGAGTGCGCCGCTCCTGTTTCTGGTGCTGAACAAACACTCTTCGGTCTTGGTTTATGCCGTGGGTGGTGGCGTCGGTCTGGCCGTGGTGTTCGGCATGCTGCGCTTTCTCTATCACTGGTCGCTCAAGCCATTCATCTACGTTCTATATGCGGCTATCGGATCCGTCTCCGTCTGGGCGTTCTTTGATCCCAATCTAGTCCACATCACCGGGCTGGCATGGGACTGCGGCGCGGTTACCACGGGTCCGGTCACTGTACCGCTGGTGTTGGCTCTGGGTATCGGCATCTCGCGTGTGGCTTCTAAGGGAGAGGGTGGCACCGCGGGTGGCTTCGGTGTTGTGACGCTGGCATCCGCCTTTCCCATTCTGGCGGTCCTCGGACTGGGGATCTACCTGCTGCCGGGTACACTGCAACCGATGAGCGACGCCGAGTTCGCGAGCCACGCCAACCGCGGCCAGGCGCTGCAGCTGTTCGACGACGAGCGGGAACTGAAGAGTTACGTGCTGCGCAACGGCAGTGCCGAGGCCAGGGCTGCCTTCTTCGACGGCGTTGAGGCACTGGACGATGCGATTGCCAAACTAGCCGCCAATTCGGCCGAGCAAAAGGCCATATTCGGTAGTGTCGCGGCGTTTGAGCGCTGGCTCCTCACCAGCGGCAGCCACGAGCAACGTTTGCGGGTCTACGAAACGGAAGAGCGGGTTCGGGACAAGATCGGGGCGCTCACTGATCCCGAAGTAGAGAGCACGGTGGAAATGCTCGCCCGGCATGCGCAGGCGGCGGTGCGGGCGATCGTGCCATTGAGCCTGTTCCTGATCCTGGTGCTGGTCGTCATCCTGCGCGAGCGCATCAGGCGGGCAGACGAAATGGTCCTGGGTCTGTTTTTCGCGGTGATGGGGATGGGACTCTTCAGTATCGGGCTCGAGCTCGGGCTGTCCCGGCTCGGGAGCGAGATCGGCACCAACCTACCGTCGTCGTTCAAGGCCGTGGAGATGGGTCGGGAGGAGACGGTCATCCGCAACTTCGATCCCGCCATCGTCTCGCAGGCGATCACTCCGGACGGGGAGATCGAGGAGTTCTTCACGAGCAAAACCGACGACGGCTACGAGGTGTTGCCGTACGCGCCCGACAACTATGACGTCAGCAGTGAACAGTATTCGTTCACGCCGCTGGTCGGGCCCCTGTTCGAGGGTTTTCTCGGAGTCCTGGTGGTCATCATCTTCGCATTCGTGATGGGCTACAGTGCGACTCTAGCGGAACCAGCCCTGAACGCGCTGGGGTCCACCGTGGAGGAGTTGACGGTTGGTACCTTCCGCAAAACCTTGCTGATGCAGGCGGTGGCCATCGGCGTCGGGGTCGGCATCGCCCTGGGGGTCGCCAAGATCATTTATGACTGGCCACTGATCTGGATCCTGGTGCCACCTTATGCCGTGCTCATGGTTCTCACAGTGATCTCAAACGAGGATTTCGTGAACATCGGCTGGGACAGCGCTGGCGTGACGACGGGACCGGTAACGGTGCCGCTGGTGCTGGCGATGGGGCTGGGCATAAGCGCGCAGGTCGGCAGCGTCGAGGGGTTTGGCATTCTCGCCCTCGCTTCCGTCTGCCCGATTCTGTCGGTCCTCCTGGTCGGTCTCCACGTCACGCGCAGCCGGCGCGAAGAAGTGGAGTCGGCCTCTTGAGCCGTCGCCTTCCGAGGATGTGATGGATACCGTAAAGGCTGCACAGGTCACCTGCAGCACCTACAACCCGGTGACCGAGAAGGTGCTGGAGACCCTCAAGGCCCTCGGCGTGCAGGAGTATCAACTGCAGCCGAGTCGCGCGGTGGTCCTCAAGCGCCGGACCGGATTGCTCGGGATCGGAGCCGGCATAGTCCTGGAGGAGACGCCTGCGGACCGACTGCTGTTCTACGTCCCGCTAGGGGATGGCAAAGCTGCCGTGCAGGCCCTGGCGTCTGCTTGCGACCTGCACGTTCCCGGCCACGGCAGTGCCGTTTACGAGGACGTGGAGATAGGCCGTGGATCGGCTTGGGAGGAACATGCGTTGACTCCGGTTGCCGGCGCGGAGCACGTGGCCACCGAAGAAAACCTCGCCAGCCTGACCTGCACGGTGCAGCGTGGCCGGGGCGACAGGGTCGTAAAGGCAGTACTGGGCCTTGGGGTCCCCATGCCCCAGGTCACCACCGGCGAGGGGACCGGGCAACGGGAAAAGCTGGGATTGATCCGGGTCGCCATCCAGGCCGGAAAGGACGTGGTGCACGCCGTCGCTTCGGAACACGAAGCCACCGAGATCCTCGGTTCGCTGGTCGAGACTGCCAGGCTCGACGCCGTCGCCTCGGGCATCATCTCCGAGTCGCCCATCGCCGGCGGCGTGATCAACAACATGGTCATTCGCGGTCAGCGGCACTCCGCCAGCATCGAGCAGTTGATCGGCGCCGTCGACAAGCTGATGGGCGCGACCGGCTGGCGACAGCGATCGCTCGGCGGCGACGACACGAACAGGAAGCACAAGTACCTGCACGACCTGGTGAGCCTCACCCTGATCTGCAACGAAGGCCGTGCCAGCGACCTCGTGCAGGCGGCCCTGGCCGCGGGTGCGGGTGGGGCGACGATCAGTAAATCGAGCCACGCCCGACTCGACGGAGCCGTTACCGCGGTTTCGGCCGCAAGGGAGACGACTGACCTGGTAATCGGCAAGGAGACCGTCGAGGACATCTCGGCCAGCCTGGAAGAGGCTGGCGTCTTCGACGAGGCGGCGGCGGGGTTCGTCGCTTTCAAGCCGGTCACTGTCGCCTGTACGCACGCGTCCGCCGGACGTTAGTGCGCGTTTAACCAACCACCTTGTAATTCGCGTCGCTGCATCCTGGAGATCGCTGTGTTGTGCTCAGTCGCCATATTCTGATAATTTGGCGATTGAGCACAATGCAGCGGTCTCGGCGCTTCGAGCCCGAAACCTTAAGGCTGCTTCCTTAATAGCACACTAGGCAGGCATACCTTGGCTCGGGCCTTCCGGCTCCTCCCTTACATGTCCATGACAGAACGATGTACCCGGAACTTCACTGGGCTATGCGGACCCGACCGCTGGCGGAGGATTGTCGTCGGATCGCGAGGTGCCGCAGGGATGTGGTGGATCCCCGCGGCGGTCTTCCTGCTCATGGCAGGAGGTGGACGGGCAAATGAGTCACCGCTTCCGGGGGAGAACGTCGCCCAAGGGGCCAATTACGCGGTGAGCGTGGCGCCCAACTACGAGCCCAGCAAGGACGCCGGCGATGGCGAGCAGCTGACTGACGGGGTGTATACCGATGCTTGGTTTTGGACTCAACCCTCGACTGTCGGCTGGCAGGATCAGAACCCGGTGATCATAACGCTGGATTTGGGTAGTGTCGTGCCGATTGGAGGGGTCTCGCTCAACACAGCGGCCGGCGCTTCGGGGGTAACGTGGCCGCAGGCGGTTCAGATCTTCACGGCGGACGAAGAGGGGGCATTCCACGAGATCGGTGACCTGGTCGAGCTGAGCGCCGTACACGACTCGCCGACAACGACCGAATACGCGGTGCACAGCTACTGGACTGATCAGCTGCGGACGCATGGCCGTTATGTCGGCCTGATCGTGTGGAACGAGCCATTCGTATTCATCGATGAGATCGAGGTATACGCCGGCGATCCGGACTGGCTGGACGAGCCGCTGCCAGGGCCGGCGATCGCCGACCTGAAGGCGTATGTGAGCCGGATCGGTATCGAGGCTCCAAGCGACAACATCGCGTTGGGGGCATCCTACACTCTGGACCCGGCGCCGAACTACGGGTACAGCTCCGACGCCGGCGATGGCGAGCAACTGACGGACGGGTTTTACACGGATGGCTACTTCTGGACCCAGCTGTCGACGGTGGGCTGGGTGGAGAAGAAACCGGTGATCGTCACGCTGGATCTGGGCTCGGTGAGGCCGATCAGAGGTGTCTCCTTCAACACGGCCGGCGGGTTCGCCGATGTGCGCTGGCCGCAGGCCATCCGCATTTTCACCGCCGGCGAGGACGGAGTATTCCACGAGATTGCAGACCTGGTGGCCCTGAGCGTGGAACACGGCTCGCCTGTGACCACAGAGTACGGCCTGCACCGCTACTGGACGGACCGGTTGCGGACCCACGGGCGGTATGTCGGCCTGGTGATCTGGAACGAGCCGTTCACGTTCGTCGACGAGATCGAGGTGTTCGTCGGCGAGCCCGGGTGGTTGGAAGAGCCACTGCCGGGGCCGGCCATCGGCGACCTGAAGGAGCACGCCGGCCGTATTGGCATCCAGGCGGGGATCCGCACGCGCCTCCTCCGGGACATCCAGGCACTACGTCTAATGGCGGAGGCTGCCGGAGTTCCTGAGCGGACGCGGGACCGCGTGCTGGGGGAACTGGCGGCTGTCGAGGCGGACCTGGGGTTGGCCGGCACGGCGTTCGGAGACGACTTCCGGACCGTTCTGCCGCTGAATCCCTGGCACGAGCGGGGGCTGCGCACGCAGGCCTGGCTGTGGCGCGCCCAGGGGCTGGAGCCACTCACGTTCTGGCAGCCGAACCTGTGGGATCCGGTTCCCTTCATCGGCACACCTGACACGGTCGGGGACCTGGCCGCAGCGGCGGAACCGGCAGTCGAGGTGCACCTAATGCGTAAGGAGCACCGCGCGGCCGCCTTCAACATCAGCAACAGCAGCGACGAGCCGGTGGAGGTGGCATTTCGCCTGAGTGGTCTCCCTGGGGGAGACAATCCGGACTACGTCGTGGTTCACGAGGTCGTCTGGACCGACACCCGGACGGGCGTGCCGGTGGCGTCCGCCCTTCCGGAGGTTACCGTCGCAGGTGATCGCTACTCGGTGTCGGTGCCTTCCGGCATGACGCGGCAGGTGTGGCTGACTTTTCATCCGGTGGATGTCGCACCCGGCATCTACGAGGGCGATGTGGTCGTGGAGTCCCCGGCGCAAGGCAGGCGATTCCCCCTGCTCATGAAACTGTACCCGCTGGAGTTTCCGGAGCAGCAGTCGCTGCACCTCGGCGGCTGGGACTACACCGACCAGCTCGGTCATCACCCCCTGGTGACCGAGCGCAACAGACCGGCGCTCATCGAACATCTGCGCGAACATCTAGTCGATACGCCGTGGGGCCTGCCGCGGGCGCTGCCGCGCGGCACGCACGACGCGCAGGGGGTGATGACGGCGCCGCCGGATACCGATCACTTCGACGCCTGGCTCAAGCTCTGGCCGGATGCAGCGCAGTACTACGTGTTTGCGAAGGTCGGAGATCGATTCCAGTCCTGGGAGATGGAGGCGCCGCAGTTCACGACGGCGGTGCAGGCTTGGGTGACGTTCTGGGCCGACTACATGGTTGCGCAGGGCCTGCGGCCCGAGCAGCTGGCGCTGCTTTTGGTCGACGAGCCGCACCAGCCGCGGCACGAGGAGATCATCCTGGCCTGGACCAGGGCCATCCGCGAGGCTGATACGGGGGTGCGGGTCTGGGAGAATCCGAATCACCGGGACATGAGCCAGGCGAGCGAGGCGATGATCGACGCGTGCCATGTGTTGTGCCCGCACCAGCAGATCTTCCTGAGCGGCGGCCAGGCATACGCAGACTACTTCGCCCGGAAGCGCGATCAGGGCATCGCGCTGGAGTTCTACTCGGCCTGGGCGTCGCGGCTCTACGATCCGTATGCCGGCCGGCTCATGGCGTGGAGCAGCTGGCGTTACGGGGCGACGGGCATACACTTCTGGTCGATGGCCGACACGGGCGAGGAGTCGTCATGGCAGGAGTATCTGGCCGCGAAGACTACCTACGCACCCTTGTTCCTCACCGAGGACGAGGTGACGGCCGGAAAACAGCTCGAGGCGGTGAGGGAAGGGGTGCAGGATTACGAGTACCTCGCGATGCTGGATCGGGCAATCCGCAAGGCGGCGGCACAGGGGATGGCCGGTGCGGAGATCGAGGATGCGCGACAGTTGCTCGAGACCCTGCCGGCCATGGTCTGCGATGCCCAGGGGCAGGAGACCAGCTTGCTTAGCGATGTCGTCGATCGCACTCTCGCGGATGAGGCCCGTATGCAGGTTCTGGAAGAGCTAACGGAGCTCTCAGCGCTGACTGCGGTGGCTGGGCCGGTCGTCGTGCCCCATGACTTTCGCCTGGAGCAGAACTATCCCAACCCCTTCAATCCGAGCACGACGATCGCGTTTGCGGTCCCGGCTCGCGGCGACGTCAAGCTAACGGTCTACAATCTCGCCGGTCAGAAGACGCTTAGGCTGGTGGACGAGGTCCTGAAAGCGGGGAGGCACACGGTCAGCTGGGACGGCAGGGACGCGCACGGGCGTGAGCTCGCCAGCGGTGTGTACATCTATCGGCTGAAAACGGGTGACCGGTCTGCAACGCGCAAGCTGCTGATGTTGAAGTGATCGAGATCCGAGAGCCGGCTGCTGCTGCTGTACTTCGGGGCGGTCGACGAGAGTGCCGAGGTTTGGATCAACGGACGCAAGGCGGGACAGCACCGGATCGGACAGAGTGGCTGGGACAAGCGTTGCGCCATCGACATCACGTCGATCACCCGCCCGGGAAAGGAGAACCGGGGTGAGAGATTGATTGGTCTCGTGGCCCCCAGATCATGGCCTCGGCATTCCTACTCTTCTCCAGTTGGCTTGTTCTGAGCCAGGTTCCGGCGAAGGATTCTTGCGACGAGGTAGGGTGTCCAAAAAACCCCAACAAGAAATGCAGTACGATAGATCGCGAGGCCCTCTGATATTCCATCTTGGTACATCAAGATCTCGCCTTGCTCGGCAACTACAGGAGCGAAGTATCCAGCGAGACCGCTAAGTACGCTGAGAATGCTACCGAGTACGCCCACAATCAACAGTAACACCAAGAGATATTTTATTGACCTGCCCCCCTATAATGTTTCCAGTCCCAAAGTTAGGATATGGGACGTAGAAAGGGGGGCAGATCAAGGAAGTAGGCCCGGGTCCTCGCAGTTCGTGGGGAAACCGTGCACATTCGGCCATTTCCCGAAATCTGCTGAAAATAATATAGCCCCTGTAGGCCATTGGCTTACAGGGGCTTATACATGGTCGGGGTGGTCGGAGTCGAACCGACGACCCCCGGCTCCCAAAGCAGGTGCGCTAACCGGACTGCGCCACACCCCGCCCTTTTCGGAATCGAGAAAATAGCGCGGGCAGTCCAGTTCGGCAATCGATCTGGATCAGCCGGGAGTGGGGCGCCGGCGGTGCTGGTTGATCTGGTCGCGCAGCTCGAGTGTGGCCCGGCGGGCGGCAGCGGCGAAGTCCGGACCGGAGCCGGCGTAGCATATTGAGCGGGAGGCGTTGACCACAAGGCCGGCCCCGGCAGCATCCTGCCCGAGTCCGATTGCGACCTCGACTTCTCCTCCCTGCGCGCCAACACCCGGCATGAGGATGGGAAGGTCCGGCGCGATCCGGCGAATGGCGCGTAGCGAATCCGGCTGGGTGGCACCCACGACCAGGCCGACGTTGCCGTTGGCATTCCACTCGACCGCCTTGGCGGCAACGTGCTCATAGAGTGGAACGCCGCTTTGGAGCTGCTGCTTCTCGATATCCTCCGCTCCGTCATTGGACGTGAGGCAGAGGAGGAACACGCCTTTTTCTCGGCGGTGCAGGAAAGGGGCGACGGCATCCTCGCCCATGAGCGGATTGACGGTGACCGCGTCGGCACCCAGCTGATCGAAAAGCATCCGCGCGTACATCTCGGCTGTCGAGCCGATGTCTCCGACCTTGGCGTCGACGATAACCGGGACGTGCTCGGGGGTGCTCTCGATCGTCGCTGCCAGTGTCGCCCAGCCGGATTCTCCCAGGGCGCCGTAGAAAGCGAAGTTGGGCTTGTAGGCGCAGGCCAGGTCGGCGGTTGCCTCGATGAGGGCCTGGTTGAAGGCGAGAACCGGATCGAGCTCGCCACGGACGGCGGCCGGAAGCCGCTCAGGGTCCGGATCTAGGCCGACACAGACGAGCGATTCATTCCGGGCGGTCGCCCGATTCAGGCGTTGCCGAAAAGTCGTCGAATTTTCCACTTGGCAGCTCAGCGTCGACGTCGAGGGAGTCGATGTAATCCACATCCAGCGAGTCGAGGTAGAGTGAGTCGATGAAGGTCGAGTCAATCACAACGGGCCGCGGGCCGACCAGGAAGACGACCCTGCAATGTGACAGGAAGTCGTCCTCGGCGTCGGCGACACGGATGCGCAGGGCCTCGCCGTCGCTCACGACGGCGTCACCGCTGAAGGTGCCGGCGACACCCGTGGCCTCCACGAGCAACGGATTGGCTTCCTCCCCTCCGAGGCGGTCGCTCACCAACGCTCGGTCCATCTCCTTGGCGTAGCCGACCACGCCGATCTGCGACACGTAGTCCCGCTCGGCGAAGCCGGCACTGTAAATCTCGTGGCCGCTGGCGCTGACGATGCGGGGTGCCATGCTGGGCTGCAGACCGAGACCGCGGGCGTCGAGGAGCAGACCGGTAAAAGGTGGTGGCGGGGTGAAGACGCGCATCTCGTCGGCGGGGGAGGCGAGCGAATCCGGCGCAGCGGCGGTCGTGTCCGGCTGCATCGGCTCGGACTCTGGCCGGGTCAAGTCGGGCAGGAGGGCCGCTGCGAACTGATTGCGCAGGTCGACCTGCAGCGCGATGCGGTAGAGGCCATCTTCAATGGTCTGGCTTCCCGGCAGGACGCGGGCGCCCCGGACGATGCCGGATACCGTGGAGCGAACCACGTCGCTGTCGACCATCGCCATGTCGACGGTGGTCTGGGCGTCCACCCTCACCTCGCCCACCATCTCCAGCAGGTTGCGGCGGGCGTCCACCTTTGCGCCCCGGAATCCCATGAGCCGCTGTTGCACCGCGTTCGCGATGCCGTCCGGAGCCACCGCCTCGCCGTAGACTGTGAGGATATGCGTGGTCCAGTCGATGCTGCCTTCGATGAAGTCGACGGGGATTTCGGCTGCCAGGGAGTCGGAGGGGACAGATTTAGCGCTGGCGCTGGTGTCCGGAGCAGCGGCTTCGACGCTGAGACGGACGGTCTCGACTACGTTGTCGAGATCCTCGGAAGCGGCGGAGACGGCGCTGCCGGCGATAGCGGCGGCAGCTAGCCGGGCGGCCAGACGGGCTATGTGGAATGGCATCGCGATCGAGATCAGCGCCTTGGCGAATTCCGTGAGAAGAGGGGAGTGGGTCTGTAAGCCGAGTCCTGTCCATCGCCGAGATCGAAATCCGGGCGATGGGGCGATCATTCATCTTGGGCTACGGTTGCCCGCAGCCTCCTTGCGGCCTACCCGGGAGTGCGTGCATGGCGAGGCGGGCCACCTCTACTCCCCTATTTGGCCTTGCTCCGGATGAGGTTTACCGTGCCGCTTCCGTCGCCGGAAGCGCGGTGAGCTCTTACCTCACCTTTTCACCCTTACCTCGTCGCAAACTGCGGCGGGGCGGTATGTTTTCTGTGGCACTATCTGTGGGGTCGCCCCCCCTGGGTGTTACCCAGCATCCTGCCCTGCGGAGCTCGGACTTTCCTCACCTCCGGCGGATGCCGGACAGCGCGATCACCCGACCCACTCCCAATTCTATTCGGACGCCTCGTCCCAGACGAGGATGGCGCCGCAGCTTTCGCAGTACTCGATCTGGGCATTGCTGCGACGGACGTTGCTTTTCTGCTGCGCTGGCAGCTGCCGGAAGCAGACGCCGCAGGATGCCTTGCGCACCGGGGCGACCCGCAGACCCTTGGCCTTGCGGCTGCTCTCGTAGATTTTGAGCAGGTTGGCGGCGATGACCTGGGCTACCTCCTGCCGCCGCTTTTCGACCCCGTCCACCTCCTCCTGCAGTGAAGCCATCTTCGAGGTCAGCTCGTCGATGCGTCCCTGCTGCTCCTCCTCGACCTCGGCGAAGTCCTTCCTGGAGAGGTCGACGCCCTCCTCGAGGTTTTCAGCGGACTCGATGGCCTCGAGGATCTGGGTCTCGTGCTCGGCGATCCGGGCCTTGCAGGCCTCGATCTCAAGCTGCAGGGCATCGTACTCCTTGTTGTTTTTGACTTCGGAGAACCGCGCTTCGTGCAGCTTGAGGCTCTCCCGGGCCTCTTCCAGCTCCCGCTCGAGCTGCCGCTGCCGGCGGCCGATTTCCTCGAGCTCCTGCTGCTGGGCCTCGACGACGCCACGAGCCTTGTCAAGGGCGCCCTGGCGCTGGTTGATCTCAGTCGGATACTTGTCCTTGGCCTCCTCGAGACCTCGTAGATCTTTGTCGACCTGCTGGAGCTCCAGCAGTTGCAGTAGACCTTCCATAATCAGGTGCGTCCTGTCGCTTCGATGGATGGGAGGCTGTACCTGCTGGCCCCACTCAAAACAAAAAGTGCACCCGTGGGGTGCACTTTGGTTTCCTGGTCGCTCAATGTAATGGCAGAGTAGGTAAGAGCGTTGACTCTCATTGTCCCCTATTCGTCTGACGTGAGCATGCAGAAACTAACGATAGAGCGAGAGGCGGTCAACCCGCCACCGCCGGCATCGGGGCTGGACAAAAAGCAGACGCAGCGCCTGCACAAAGCACTGCGTCTCGACATTATGGTGGGCGATACTGGACTCGAACCAGTGACCTCTGGTATGTGAAACCAGCGCTCTAACCAGCTGAGCTAATCGCCCCCAAGCCTGCCGTCAGTGCGCTGCTCGACGGCGCACTGGTTGGTGGGCCCAGTAGGACTCGAACCAACGCCCACCGGATAATGAGTCCGCCGCTCTAACCGACTGAGCTATGGGCCCGAGCACGAACGGCAAAGGTAGGGGATTTGAGGCGGGGGTCAAGAGAACTGGACGGTCAGCTGGCGTCGAGCGCCTGGCGTTCCCTGACCTGCCGGGTGAGCAGCTCGCTGATCTGAATCGCCGTCTTGTCGTCGCCGGTGTCAACCGCCCGCCTGAGCTCGTTTCTGGTCTGGTCGATGCGCCGGGAAAGCATCTCGCGGCGGAAGTGGCGCACCGAGTCCTGCCATTGCTGTTCGGCCTGGGTGTCGTCGAAGCCCTCCATCGCACAGGTAGACAGATAGGCCGCGAGAACCGGGTCCTCGCATCCTTCGATGAGGCTGCCGATTTCGAAGTACTCGGGGGAGGAGGTGGACGAACTCAGCAGCCGGAAGGCCTGCTGAGTCCGCGGATCGGTGAACGCCTCGTCGGTTAGATGCTCGGCCGAAGGGGCGACGAAGCGGGGAAAGTTGAGCAGCAGCCCGATGAAGTGCCGCTCCGGGTGAGGTGCTTCCACGGCGGGGGGCGGAGCAGGCTCCGGTTCCGAATCCCGGCGCCGGCGCGGCCGCTCGGATTGCATGGTCTGCTGCAGTTCCTGCCGCAGCGCTGGCTCGTCGATGTTCAGCGCCTGAGCTGTTTCGCGCAGCATCAGGTCGCGGCGCACGGCGTCGGTGCACCGCAGCAGCAGGGGCTTGATCGCCTGGGCCGCTTGGGCCTTCCCCGTGACCGTCTTCAGGTCGTGCCTGCCGGAGAGCTGGGCGAGGAAGAAGTCGAGTGCGCTTCCGGCTCGGGCCACCTCGCGCTGCAGCGCATCGTGGCCGTGCTCGCGAACATAGGAGTCGGGGTCGTGGGCATCGGGTAGCGATACCACCTTGGCCTCGAGTCCGGCGCCGAGAACGGTTTCCACGCCGCGCATGGCAGCGGCCGTGCCGGCGGCATCGCCATCGAAGAGCAGGACCATTTCGTCGGCGTAACGCGACAGGGTTCGGCATTGCTCGGCGGTCAGGGCCGTACCGGATGAGGCGACGACGTTCTCGATGCCATGCTGCGCCAGCATGATCAGGTCCATGTAGCCTTCGACCACCAGTGCCGTTCCGCTGCGACGGATGGCATCCCGTCCCGCGTGGAGTCCGTACAGTACCGTGCTCTTGTGGTAGATCGGGCTCTCCGGCGAGTTGAGGTATTTGGGCTCCTGATCCGCCCGCAGGGCGCGTGCTCCGAATCCGATCGTGCGTCCCGATAGATTGGCGATCGGGAACGTCAGCCGGTCACGGAAGCGATCGTAGAAGCCTCGCTTCCCGGGAAGGGCCAGACCGGCCCGCTCCATGACGGGAGGGGGCAGCTCTCGCTGACCGGCCACCCGCAGGAGGCCGTCCCAGCGCGACGGGGCGTACCCGAGACCGAACCGCTCGATCGTGGCGCTGGTCACCTCGCGGGAGCGCAGGTAATCGAGCGCGTCTGTGCCCCTTTGATCATTCTGCAGCAGGTGGTGGAAGTACTTGAAGGCGAGCTCGTTGGCGCGGTAGAGCTGATCGTGGAATTCGCTCTGCTGGCGGTCCTGCTGGCTCTTGGGGATCTCGATGCCGAGGCGTTCGGCGAGGAAGGTCACCGCCTCGACGAAGCTGACGCGGTCGATCTCCTGGATGAACTTGAAGACGGGGCCGCCGGCGCCGCAGCCAAAGCACTTGTAGATCTGCAGGTCCGGATTGACGCTGAACGAGGGGGTGTTCTCGTTGTGAAACGGACAGAGGCCGACGAAGTTGCGGCCGGCGCGTTTCAGCTGGACGTATTCCGAGACCACATCGACAATGTCCGTCGATTCTCTGATGCGGTCGATGATCTCGTCTGGAATCAGCGGCATGTCCGGAAACTAGCTCTGGCCTTTTACCGGGTCAAGATAGAGCCGGGCGTCCAAGATTGAGATGTCAGACGCTGTCGGCAGCTCAAGAAAATGGGGTGCACCTGTGCACTATCGAAGTGATTTCAGTGTCCAAGATCACAGTGTATGATCCCGAAGCTCCCTATCTCACAATTTTACTATTGGTCGCGGCAAGCAGATATCCGCAAGGAGTGTGTGTGGGGGGGCTTAAATATATTATTACTTTGATTAATTTTTATATATGATTAATATAATTTTGTGGTCATTCTGGACTCTGCGAAGAACGCGCCATTCCGGCCGCAATTCACCGTGCTTTTGAGTCCGGTGGGAGCCTTGGTGAGGAAGGATAGCCAGCGTTCAGAAATCGCAGAAATTACTTGACTTGGGAATACAAAGCCATAAATTTATCGAGCCGTAAAGCGAGGCAAAGTTGCATCTTACTGAACCTTTGAAACCCCGTAATTTCTGTCGATTACTAACAGTATTCTACTATTTCCCTGTTGTTCTTGTTGCGCGGGAGATTGGACTTAGCATCGAGGAGGAAGTGAAATATGAGCAGAGGTAAAGTGGGTATGATGGCGAGCGTTACCTTGCTCGCGTTGAGTTCCATTCTTCTGTGGGGTGCTCCGAGTGCAGCGGACGACCACGGCAACGCCGGCACGATTTCGAATCTGGCTGGGGGTGAGGATAATCTCGCGCCGGCGCCGCCGGTGATCATCTCGGCGGAGGCCGCGGATGACGGCGAGAGTGTGACGGTTCTGTTCGGTCGCTCGAGCGACGATGCGGACGGTTTTCAGGCGGCCAGCGGTGATTTTACCAGTGGCGGTACGTTCGTTTCAAGCAACAATGTGGCTGGCTATTTCCTCCGCCGCGCAGATGGTGTTGAGCTTTCCGCCGTCGACACGGGCGGCGATGCCCTCGCGGTTATCGACCCGACCGTCCAGGCGGGTCAGACTTACGTGTATCAGGCGGTGGCTTTCGACGCGTCCGGCAACGAGGGGGTTTCGGTTGGCATTTCCGTCGATGTGGGTGATGCCCTTCCGCCCGTGCCAACTGTCGGGGATTTTCAATGGGTAGTCGAACGTCCGTATGTGACTCTCTCATGGAATCTGCCGGATCCAGTTGAGGGCCGCGAGATTGTAGAGATGGACATCGTGATTGACGCCGACCACCTCGACGAGCCGATTCTCTTTACCACGGACCCCTTCGATGGCACCTACACCTGGCTAGCACCTCAGGACGGCGCATACGCGATTGCGCTGGGTTTGCGTGCCGCTGACGACAGGGCGGGTGATGTTCAAGTGGCGGCCGTGCTATTCGAGGCGCCCGAAGTGATCACAGCGACGGTGACCTTCGAAGCCACGGAAGAGGAGGCGGCTGCCATCGTCAACGACGAGGAGTTGCTGGCAGATTTCACCAACGCTTTCGTTCGCGCCACTGCTCAGCTTCTCGGGATATCCGAGGATCGAGTCGTGGTTACCAACGTTGAGTACGGTAGTCTTGCGGTCGACTTTGAGTTGTTGCCACCCGACGATCCAGAGGAGCCCGACGCCGTCTCGGCTGAGGAGGCCTTCGTGGCCCTGGAGGAGGCAGTGGAGTCCGAGCCCGAAACGTTCGCGGAGAGCGTGAACGAAGAGGCCGCAGCGGAGAACCCGGAGCTGGAAATCTCCCTTGCCGCCCCGGTGGTGGCTGAAATCGTCCAGGTCGAGATAGCCATGGGCGAGGGCTTTACCGGTGACGAACTCACGGTCTCGCGTACTGTGACTAACAATCTGGAAGTTGAAGACACCATTACTTTAGAGGTGTCGGGCGAAGGTTTCTCGACCTCCACGGACGCCCTCACCATCAACCCCGGCCAATCCGCCGAATTTCTCATTATCTATTCTTCCGAGCGGCCCGCCTTTGTGGGCGATGCTGAAGGCAGCGTTTCGGTTAGGTCCAACGACCCCGAAAATCCTCGTGAGACGATCACACTATCGGTCAGCATCGTCGACCGTCCGCCGGCCATCAATGTCGACGACGCACCGCTGGCCTTCGGCGAGGTCTCTGTTGGCTTCAGCGAGAGCCAGAGCGTCACGATCGGCAACGACGGCGAGGCCGACCTGGAGGTGAGCCTGCTGAGCCTAGGCACCGCGTTCCAGGCCGCTCCGGCCACGATTACGGTCGACGGTGGAAGCTCGGGCGACGTCGCCGTCACGTTCACCCCCGAAGAGGACGGCGACGCGACGGCCATCCTCGTGGTCAGCAGCAACGATCCCGAGACGGCAACCGTCCTGATCGACCTGTCGGGTACCGGCGATGCGCCCGAACCGGCTGATATCGACCTGAAGGGTACC
>CAYWBJ010000036.1:0-2242 GCA_964456165.1 uncultured Gemmatimonadaceae bacterium
TGCGGAAGCTCAGGTCCGTTCTGGGGCACTACAGGGAGCAGCAAGGGCCGGGCGAGAGGAAGCCATGCTGATGCGACCATTTCTGGACTCCTTTGCATTCCAAACCGGGGAATAGGTGACGCCCAGAGGTATGGGGAATACAGAGTGACTACAAACGCCGACCCGCCCACCAGCGCCGCGCGCTGATTTACAAGCACAGCCCAGGTTTTCAGGCGCTTGCCGCGTTGCTCGACACCCCGACATAGCACATGTGCGGCCCGGCGCGCCGAAATCACTCAGAACTCGATCGCGAACACCTTCGCCCGGGACATGGTCAGTCGGAACGACACCTTCTGTCCCTTGAACCTGGAGACGTCGCTGCTGCCGTTCCAGGTGATGGGATGGGAGAGATGATCGCCGCTGAGGGCGTCGGCCTCCTCAAAACCGAACCCCTCGTAGGCCAGGGAGTACGAAGGTGGTGTCGTGGGCAAGCTCACCACTTCGACCTTCACCCACCCGCCCGCCTCGGTCTGGAAATTGAGCCGCAACTCCTCACCGCTCAGCTCGCGCTCGACCATGGTCACTCGACCCTGCACTGGGGCTTCCAGCGCCACCAGGCGGTTCTGCTTCCAGACCGCCCACCAGTACTCCCCCTCGTTCGGGAACGGCTTGTCCTTGGGCGCCGTGTAGACGTGCCGCTTGTTGTAGGCGAGAAACGGCAGACACCATTCTTCGTCATTGAACGGCATCAGGTTCGGGAAAGCGTAAAGGCAGGCGTAACGACCACCGTCGTTCCGCTCCCGCGTGATGATCGGCGTGCGCTCGGGCCGGCTCCAGATATGGCCGTCCCGGCTCGTCGCCAGATGGATGTCGAGCTCTTCGTCGAGCTGGTAATACATCGAAGGGAAGAGCACCCGCATTCCGTGTCCGGGCATCCTCGTGTAGCAGTGCTGATAGACCGTCGTCGTCGGCTCGTCTTCCGAATCCGCCATGAAGACGAAATTGGGTTTGGGCCAGTCACCGAACTTCGGCCCCCCGGTCCTGCGGACTGACCGCCGGCGGTCCACGATTCCGCGCAGGTAGGCCACATATTCTCCCGTGTCGGCATCAAAGCCGCCCACGCTTATCGAGTCGAAGGCCGATTGGTCCTTGTGCCACCCGAGAAGGGGTTCGTCGAGGATCCGCCAGTTCAGACCATCGGCGGACACCGCCCCGCGGATGTGCTGTTCCATCACCCATTCCCGGCGCATGATCTCTTCCGGCGTGCCGACATCACCCAGATTGGCAGTCTCGCGGAGGAGCTCGCGCAGCTTCTTCTTGTTCATCCCCGGCACCGGCACCCCGTTGTGCAGGTACATGAGTGTGGCCGAGATCGCCTTGAAGCGCTCCGAAGCCGGGGCCGTCGGATCGATGAAGACCGATTCAAGGAAGAAATGGTCGGTCGGAAACAGGATGTTGTTCTGGCGCGAGCCGCGGTACTCGTACAGACCGAGGTCGGGCCTGGCCCAGTTGTGGCCGTCGCTGCTCTCGGCATAACAGATGAAGCTCGTGGCATCGTCAGATGATGGCTCTCCCATCGACAGGTACCACATCTTGTAGGTGCCGTTGTCGAGAACCATGGTCGCGGAGTGGTTGATCGAACGCTCCTCCCAGGGACGCTCCCGACTGAAGAACGGCCCGACCTTCCGCGCCGGCTGCACCGCGAGCTTCACGCCCTCCGGTGCTTCAAAGATCCGATTCTGGCCTGTCTCGTAGTCGAGGTCGCCGTAGCCGGCCCAGATCCCGTACCAATCCACGAAGGGCTGTATCGTTCGTGCAGACGAGTCCACCACTACCTCCAATCCTTTCCTTAGCGTCAGCGCTCAGCCAGCGCCGTCAACGCCGCCAGCACCTGTATGCGCGCCTTGTCGGCCAGCCTGCGGTCGACCTTGTCACTCATCCAGTCGAGGCCACCCAGGGCGTCGTCGTCGGACCAATCCAGGTGCCCGGCCCCCTCGCATATTTCGGCCGGCAGGCTCTCGAGCAGCCGACGAGCTTCTTCCACTTCCGGCCCCGTCATCCCCTGAGCAGACGCTTGCCGGATAGCCCGCTCCAGCATCGCGAAGTACTCGTAGTCCTGAATCCCCTCCCGCGTCGCCACGAGGTGCTTGCCGGCCGTTATCGAGTCCTCGTCGAGGAACAAAGGCGCGTACGGCGTCTTGTGAGTCAGGTACTCGTTCCACGAGGAGGCACCGGCCGTGTCACCTAACGACCACATGTAGAA
>CAYWBJ010000037.1:0-80040 GCA_964456165.1 uncultured Gemmatimonadaceae bacterium
CCCCGCAGGCGATCAGGGTGCCGTCGTACAGCACCGGCGGCGCCAGCACCGTGCTCACGTCCCGCTGCTGCGCCGCCATGTCGAGCACGTTCGCCCCGGTGTGGAACTGCCAGAGCCGCTTGCCCGACTCCAGCTCGCACGCGGTGACGCTGCCATCGCAGCCGCCAGCGTAGATCCGGTCGCCGGCGACCGCGATACCGGTGACGAAGTTCAGGTCGAAGCTGGCCTCCTCCAGGATGCGCTCGTTCCACCGGTCGGCGCCGGTGCGGGCATCCACGGCGAGCAGGTGCAGCGTCTCCCCGCCCGTGATGACAATGTCGCCCGCCAGGACCGGAGCCGCCCAGTAGTCCTGGCAGCGCGGCAGCTCACGCTCCCAGACGATGCGTCCGCTGGCGCGCTCCAGCGCCACCAGCCCGCGGCGTGAGATCATCACGATCAGCAGCTCATCCCAGGCGATCGGCTTGAAATACGAGCCCCACTTGTCACCGACGTGGTCGGCCAGCAGGTCTAGCGTCCCGGTGAAGCGCCGGGACCAGCGCTCCTCTCCCGACTCGATGTCGTAGGCGGTATAGCCGGCCTTGGCGCCGACGTAGACGGCGCCATCGGCCACCAGCGGCGCCGACGCGGTCCAGCGCTCCGGGAAACCGTGAGTGTCCACGCACCAGACAGTCTCACCGGTGGCGGCGTCCAGCCGCAGCAGCCGGCCGCAGAAGGTGAACGCCAACAGGCCACCATCCACCGTCGCCACGCTGTTGCGCACCGCCGAATCCAGCCGCGTGTGCCAGACGATGCCGCCGTCCGATTGCCGCACCCGGCAGACACCGCCCTCGCGCCCCTCGTTCTCGTCCTGCAGACTGATCAGCAGGTCCTGCTCATAGGACACTGGCGCGGCGCGATGGGCGTGAGCCGGCAGTTTCGTCTCCCACACCAGGGGCAGCTCGTCCGAGCTGGTGGCAGCGGCCAGCGGCGGCGCAGCAGCGACGGGACGGCCGCCGACCGACCGCAGCTCGATCGACACATCTTCGTCGTCGAATTGCAGGGCGCGGAAACCCCGCGGATTGGTCTCCAGTCCGCCCCAGCCCAACGCTGGCGTGCCGGCTACGGTGATTCCGCGGTAGGTGAATACCTTGCTGCCGTGAGTGTGGCCATGCAGCACGACGCGCACGCCCTGCTCGACCAGCTGATCGAGCCATTCCCGGCGCGGCGGCATGTGGGTGGCCAGCAGGGTCGGCTTACCCTCCGGCTGCAGCGCCAGGTCGGCCTGCAGCCAGCGCTCCTTGCGCAGCTGGTCGTAGAGGGAGAAGGCGTAGTGCTCGTTGGGGTAGAACGCGAAGTGCCAGTCGCCGCGATCGAAGCTGTAGTAGGTCGGACCGACGATCTGCTCGAAGTAGCCGGTCAGCGTCGCATTGAGCACGGTCCCGTGCAGGAAGTCGGTGACTTCCGCCACCTCCTCGCTGGACTTGCCCCACAGCGAGTCGTTGGCGTCGTGCATGCCGAAGCCGGGATAGATCGAAAGACCGGACGCCGCGGCCACCGATGCGAATGCCCGCAGCTGCGCGGTGGTCCCGTCTTCAGTCAGGTCGCCGGTCGCTATCACAAACGCGGGATCCAGTCTGCCCTTCAGCTCTGCCAGCGCCGCTGCCAGGTCCTCCGGCAGCACGTGCCCGTCGCGAAGCCGTGCTGCCGTCGCATCCTCCGGGGTGTTCACATGCAGGTCGGTCACGTGGGCAGCCGAGAATGAGGTAGCGACCTCCGTTCGCCGACGCAGGACGAAGTCGGGCGAGCGCCGCTGCTCTCCACAAGCCAGGCGCCGGAAAAAATCGTCGGCGCATTCATAATCGCGCGGCACGGTGACCGTCAGGAAGCGGTGGATCCCTTCCCGGACCTCGATCTCGTAGCCGCCGGAGGCGTCCGTCCGCTCGATGAGCTCGCCGTTGGCGACGGCGACGGCGGAGACGCCACGACCCTCGTCGTCCACCACCCGACCCCGAAGCTGGTTCACCTGTCCGATCTCCTCCATCGCTCACTCCTTGTCGTCATTTGCGCGCAACAACCGTCCACCGTCGCCGGCCGCGCTGAAATGTGTTTCATTACCGCCGTCCCGAAACCACCTATTGCCGGAGAGTTCAGGTGCCAGAGCCGATCCACCCTGACTTTTTTCTCAAGCTGACGTCCGTCCTCACGCCCAGTCTGTCTCCGAACGGCGACATGCTGGCGTTCGCTCGCTCCCACGTAGACCACGACGAGATGAAGACGCACAACTCGATCGCGATGCTCAAGCTGCCGGACCAGGAGTCCCGGTCGTTCACCGCCGGCCCCTCCGACACGAACCCGAAATTCTCGCCCGACGGCAAATCCGTTTCCTTCCTGCGCCCCGACGGGGACGATGTCGCGCAGATCTGGATCATTCCCGTGGCCGGCGGCGAGGCCCGGCAAGTCACGACCGGCCCCGCTGCAGCCACGGAGCACGCCTGGTCTCCCGACTCGCGATCGTTGGCCTTCGTCGCCAACGTCGATCCGGACCGGCTGCCCCCCGACCACGACCACGAGAACCACCCGCGGGTGCGCATCGCCCGCCGCATCCGCTACCGCCACGACCAGCGCGGCTGGGTCGGCGACTCGTTCAATCAGCTCTTCGTCGTCGAAGCGGCCAGCGGCGAGACCCGGCAGCTGACCGAGGGCGAAGGCGACTGCTCGGTACCGGTCTGGTCACCGGCGGGGGACCGCATCGCCTACATCAGCGACGAGGTGGAGGAGCGGGACTTCAACAATGACTCCGAGGCGCGGGTCATTCCGGCCGTGGGCGGGACACCGACGGCCTGGTCTGCGGGCCTGCACCGGGTGTGGGCGCTGGACTGGTCTCCCGACGGGACCCGGCTCGCCGCCTGCGGGACCCACGACCCGATCATGTGGGACCCGCGCGAGACGTCCATCTACCTGCTCGAGGCCGGGCGCGACTGCCGCAACCTTACCGACGGCGCCTACACCAGCGATCCGTCGTCGGCCGAGGTGCGCTGGCTGGCCGAGGGCATCTGGTTCATCGGCGACCGGCATGGCCAGTCCTTCCTCTGCCGCGTCGACGAGGAGGGCGGGATCGTCACCGAGGTCGGCGGCCCGGTCAAGTACAGCGGCGGCTGGGCGATCGACGCCGATGCCACTCGCGCAGCGCTAATAGAGGTCACGGCGGCAGCCATCGACAACCTCGTTCTCTTCGACCGGTCGACTGGAACGCGCAACCAGGTAACCGACTTCAACCGCAGCTACCTCGAGGCCCATCCCCCGGCCGCGATGGAGAAGTTCACCATCGAACGCGGCGGTCAGCAGATCGAGTGCCGCGTCCTGCACCCCCCGGACTTCGACCCGGGCCAGCGCTACCCGATGGTCGTCGACATCCACGGGGGCCCACACAGCCGCTTCAGCGACTGGTTCGATCCCTACCAGCAGATCATCGCCACCGCCGGCTACGTCGTCCTCGGGGTCAACCCACGGGGTTCATCCTCCTACGGCCTCGACTTCGCCAAGATGGTCCTGGGCGACTGGGGCGGCGAGGATTTTCTCGACATCATGGCCGGCGTCGACGCCCTGTGCGAGCGCGACTACGTCGACGCCGACCGCCTGGCGGTGCACGGCGCCAGCTACGGCGGTTACATGGGCAGCTGGATCATCGGGCACGACCACCGCTTCAAGGCCGCCGTCGTCGGCGCCCCCTGCACCAACCTGCACAGCATGTACGGCACCTCCGACATCGGGGTCAGCTTCTTCGAGATGAACTGGCGCGGGACGCCGCTGGAGCTGCGCGACGCGCTGCTCGCCCACTCCCCCATCTCCTACGTGGAGAACGTGACGACGCCGGTCCTGCTGTACCACGGTGAGAACGACCTGCGCTGCCCCATCGAGCAGAGCGAGCAGTATTTCGTCGCCCTGCTGCGGCTCGGCCGGGAGGTCGAGTTCCTCCGGTATCCCGACTCTCCCCACGGCTTCCGCAGATCGGCCCACCCGGCCCTCCGGACGGACTGCTCGCGGCGCATACTCGACTGGCTCGAGAAGCATGTGTAGTACCATCACCCCAGCCTGAGGATTTAACTTTGAGAATCACCCACTACTGGAACGAAAACCGCGCGACGATTCGCGTCGAGGGACTCACCACGCCCGTGAAAGCGCTTATGGCCGCCGACCTGCACATCGGGCTCATCGACGAGCGCGACCCCGAGAGGAACGAGAAATTCGCCGGCCTCGCCGAGCGTTTTCACGCCCGCCACGACAACGTCGACGCCGACGGCAGTATCATCCCGCAAGAGACCGCCTTCGTGCACATGCTCGACCTGGCCGGACGCGAAGAGGTCGACGTCCTGGCCCTGGTCGGCGACCTCGTCGACTTCCCGGCCATCGCCAGCGTCGAGTACGCCGCCCGGCTGATCGACGATACCGGAATTCCCGCAGTGTACACCCCGGGCAACCACGACTGGCTCTTCTACGATCAGGAAGCCACGACCGAGGTCCGGCGCCGATTCTGGCCCCGCCTCGATGCGCTCACCGGCGGCGAGCCGGCCTGCAGCAGCCGCCAGGTGGGCGACCTGCTTTTCGTCACGATCGACAACTCCATTTACCAGGTCGAGGAGGAGCAGCTCGAGTTCGCCCGCGACGCACTGGGCGCGGGCCTGCCCACCGTGCTGCTCAGCCATATACCCATCAGCCTGCCGACCCTGAGGGAGCCGGTCATCAACGAAATGGGCACCCCGATCCTCATGGCCGATCCCGACTGGGCCCTGGAGAGCCGCCAGGAGAGCTTCGTCGGCGAGAACACCGCCACCACCCTCGAGTTCGTGCGCCTAGTGGGCGCCACCGAAAATCTCGTGGCCATCCTCACGGGCCACGTCCACTTCCGCCACGTCGACGCGGTCAACCCGTGGGCGGTCCAGTACATAGCACCCCCGGGTTACGCCGGCGAGTACTGGCTCTTCGAGTGGCAGCCGCTGTGACCGGTGTGCGCGAGTTCGCCGACGGCCTGAAGCTCGGCCTGTCCGACGAAGCGCTCGACCGGCTCTGCGACGGTCTACCGGAAGAGAAAGCCATCGCCCTCCTGGACCGGCTGGGCACCTGGATGCGGACCGTCAACACCCAGAACCATGACGGCGTCAGCCTCACCCCCGCTCTCGTCCGCTACCTGGCCGCCGCACCAGACATAGACGGGGCGATCGCCGAGCTGGACCGGTTGCGATTGGAAACCCGGCAGGGCCGCTTCGACCCCGACAACGAGCTGCAACGCGGGCTGGAGTTCAAGCGCTACGCCTCCGAGGCCAGGCGGCAGCGCGACTGGCCGCAGGAGGAGGCAGAGCAGCGGACTGCCTTCGCCCAGCTGCCGCTCCTGCCCCCGCAGCAGCGGCAGGAGCGCCGGCTCTCCGACCAGGAGGCTCTCGAGGCCGGCCGGGTGGCCTGGGAAGCGAAGGCCCTGCTCGATTTTCTCCGCGAGTTCCGCGCCCACACTGAGCGCCCGATTACCGTTTTCGGCAACGACCGCTACGGCCGCCTGTTCGTCGTCGAGCCCCTCGAGCCCTACCTGAAGGACGGGTTTCAGATCCACTACGAGCGCGTGCCCTCCCACGGCTCGATGCGGCTGACCGTACCCGACTACGTCGATCGCTTCCATCGCAACGGCTTCGCCCCCGACTTCATGCGTTACCTGAGCGCCACGATGCCGCACGTTGTCCTGGTCGACGTCTGCAGCCCGCGCGCCACCGAAAGTTACACCAAGATAGCCCGCGGCATCCGCGACCTGGTGAACTGGTTCATGGTCTTCAACCACCTGCGCGCCGGGGGCGACCGATCGCGTTATGCCGCGGATTCGGGCCAGCCGGAGGCACAGCTCGCCGAATTGGAGAAGTGGTGGGAGTTCGAGGTGGTCGCCCGGCGCATCCGCCCCTGGATCGCACCTGGACCGACCTACGCGATCGCCCACTGGGCGCCGGAGCTGAGGGAGGAGGTGCTGATGGGGGAGCTGGCGGTGCCGGCCAGACCGCCGACCTTCGGCGACGACCCGCAGGTGGTGGCCGCCAACCCCGGCATTTACCGAACTGAGGGTGACGACCTTCCCGCACTGCTGCGCGACACCGAGCCCTACTACTTCAACGATCCGGAGAAGACGGTGAGGGAAGAGATCCTGCCCGGCTTCGGCGAGCACGGCTTCGAGACGCGGGTGGCGGGCTTCACGACCGATGAATACGTCGCCGCCATCCAGGGCCAGGTCAGCATCGAGCTCGAGCGGCTGGTTGGCAGACCCTAGGAGCCTGTCCAGGTATGCGCTTTGACGCCGCCACAGCCCAAATGGAATACTCGGACAGGCTCCTATTGCCGCGATGTCAACGCGCGAGCCACCTGACCGCCAACTGCCTCTTCTCGTCGCGGAACCGCAGCGTATACGGGTCGACCAGCCTCAAGGCGGCGGTGCCGTCACTTCGCGTCACCACCCAGCCGAAGTCCCAGCCGCCGCTTGCGTATTCCATCGGAACGGCGCTGCGCACCCGCACCAGCGGCTGGGTGGCGCCGCGGAACCAGTTCCGCCGAGTGTGGAAATAACAGGAATTGGTATGGACGAAGAGTTCGTGGTCGACCGGATCGGTTCCTTCCACCGCCAGGTCGTCGCACAGCCCGCGGCTGCCGACCTTGACGTCGGCCCCCCGGGCGAATCGCTCCACCAGCTCGTCGACCGAGCCCGAGAGGACGGTGCCGTCGGCGCCGTGGGCGAGGACCTCCTCCCAGTCGTCGCGGACCCAGTACCGAAACAGGTCGAAATCGTAGATGAAGTTGTGGCTCGGCGCGTTGGTCTCCGCGTCCCAGCTGTCGAGCTGGTGATACTTGGGCATTTTGGGATTGAGCAGGACCATCGCCGATGCGCCGGGCTCCCCCTCCGCCGGCAAGCCGTCCAGATGCGGCCGGGCGATTGCCTGGCGACCGTCCTCGTTGTACATGAAGAAAGACATGGAAGGGCGCGGCCCGAATCCGCTTTCGACGCTCACCGGCTGGCGCAGGGTCATGATCCCGGCCGCCCAGCGATCGTCGACCAGGTAGGTGGTGCGAAACTCAGCCGTCTCCCGCACGAGCTCGTCGTCGTCGGACCTGGGGTCAACGTGCTCGTTGTGACGGAACTCGGAGTAGATTCGCAGGTCCGCCCCGCGACGGATAGCGTCACGCAGCGTCTGCGGACTGCCAGCCGCGACGCTGCGCTCCTCGTTCAGCTCGAGTGCACAGGTCCAGTCATCCATTTCGTGTCCATATCCTCGTATGGAGCCGCCGCATGAAGCCCCTTTCCCCCGAGCACCTGCTCTGGCTTGTGATCACCGCACTCACCGTGGCCGGCTGTATTACCATGCGCCGCGTTCCCGATGGGTCCCGCGCCCACTCCGTCTTTCGCCTGGTACTGATCGCCGTCGTGCTGGCAAATGAACTGGCGTGGTTCCTGTACCGGCACTTCAGCGCGGGGCTTCCCCTCGTCGACAATCTCCCCCTCCACCTGTGTGACATATCGGTTTTCGTCATGCTGCTGGCTCTCTTGACCAACACCCGCCCTCTGGTGGAGTTCTCCTATTACGCAGGAGTCTCCGGGGCCCTGATGGCCGTCTGTGTGCCCGCGGTGAGCGAGACCGGCGCAATTCGCTTGATCGCCGAAATCCGCTACTTCATCACCCACGTGGCCCTGGTCGGCGTCGGCTTCTACCTGACCTTCGGACGCCGGGGCTACCCAGAGCGCCGGGCCATCCTGCGCAGTTTCGCCGGCGGCCATCTCTATGCTCTCATAATCACGCCGCTCAACCTCTTGCTGGACACCAACTACTTCTTCACCACCGCCGCCCCGAACGTCGATTTCCTGCAGGCTTTCCCCCACTGGCTGTTCCTCACGGGCGCCTCACTGTCATTCCTGGTGCTTTTCAGCCTGATGCACCTGCCCTTCGCATGGAAGCGCCGCGCAACCCGGCGCGAGCGGGCCGAATCGTCTGCCTAGTGCTCTTTTCAATCACCTAGCCTTGAGATTTCGTCGTCGCGGCGCCCGGCTCGCGGCGGGGAAATACAAGGTTGGCATCTCAACGGCGCACTAGTTCACCAATCTCGACGCTCGCTAACGCCGGGTTGCGCCACCGTTGGCATCCCCCGATGCGACAAAAGTCTGCGGGGGCTGGGATATCTGGATGCGGATCCATCCGGGTCGCGCAATTCGGAAGGCTCGGTGCAGAATCGACGGTACCGGCTGCCATTCCCCGGGCGGTCCCTCGACGTCCAGACCACTGGCCAGCGCCCCCTGGGGGGCTGCTTCGCTCCTGTCCGCCCCTCGGCGGCGCTACCCCGCCTCAATCCGCTTGACGACACGGTCGAAATCGAGCTCGCGGTGGTGCAGGCAGGTAGCTGGCCAACCGAGCTCGTCAGCGTTCAGCGGAATCGCAGCGATGGTGTCGCGCACCTCGTCCCAGGTGCACCCGATCTCGACCGGCAGGTAGCGCGTGCCGCAAGCATCAAATCGTCGTCTGCTCAGATCCGGATCGGCGGCGTATGCCAGGCAGGTGATCAGGGTGCCCAGGGCGACCAGTTCGCCGTGCAGCAGGTTCCGCTCGTGCACCCGCACGAAAGTGTTGTCCAGCAGATGGTCGAGTCCGTGACCGGCACCCAGCTTCCCGAGCGTCAGCCCCCATCGCTCCCGGTTGACCTCGGCACAGACGCGGATCGCCGTCGTCCCGGGCCTGCCTTCTGCGTCGAGATCCCCAACGTACTGCTCCGTGCGGCTCGCCACCCATTCGTGGACTTCGTCTGCCACCCCCTGATCCCACTCCGGCCCCGGCAGCCCCTGCTCGCACCACCACTGCCACGAGGCCACATGGCCCAGCCAGCAGATGCACTCGGCCATACCTGCCGCGTTCAGATGTGGGGGCGCGGCGCTGATGATGTCGGTGTCGAAGACCACCAGTTCCGGCGCGGCTATGTCGGATAGTATCGTGCACTTGCCGTTGCGGCGACTGGGAAAGTGAGGCTGGAAGATGGCCCCGGAAGAGACGATCGTGGGCACGAGGATCAGCCGGCTGCCCGTCTTCCAGGCGACGTACTTGGCGGTGTCGACGGCGATGCCGCCGCCGATGCCCAGCACGTACTCCGTGCGCGGCAGCCCGGCAAGCAGCACCTCGGTGGCCTCCTCTTCCTGGCTGGCCACGAAGGCCACATGGCGCGCGGGCGCCGGCAGGTGGGGCTCTACTGCGCGCCAGGCACTCGGTGACGTTACCGCGACGTAGTCGGTCGCGTCCCGGCAGCGGTCGTGGATTACTCCGGGACCGTAGTGAGCCGGCCAGTCCTGTACGGGTGGCAGCGCCATGGGCAGCAAGCTAGGTCGGCGGCTAGGGGGAGGTCAAGGCGAGCCGTGACCGCGGAGGATCGTGGAGTCGCAGTAGAAGTCCGATCCAGGACAGCGCGGAAACCAGCATGCAAGCCCGGAGTGGCGCTGCCATGTCTCGTTGATGCAGAGAATATCTCGAAGAGGCTGTCAAGACCGCGGTGCTGGGGGCTTCGCAGAGCCCCCAGATCCTCCCGGTCGGGCCCCGGGTCGCGAACTGCAACTGGTCATGCCATGCCAGTGGTCTTTGTTATTTCTCTGCTGTCCACGCTCGGACACCAGAACCTCTCGATATACCCGATCACCAGGTCAGTACCCTCAGCGTGGCTCACGTAGGGTGGCCGGGCCGGATTGTACATCGCGTCGGTCAGATCTCGAATCAACGCAACCCGCATACCCCAGCGCACCATCTGCTTGATGGCGAACGAGCGGTTCAGCACGCACATGTTGGTGTGCACGCCCATCACGAGCACGTTCTCGATGCCCTGCTGCGCCAGAAAACCGTAGACCTCGCGGCCGTCGTCCGAGATGCCATCACGCTCCTGGTCAATCGCGATCCCCGCGTGCTGCCGGCTCCAGGCTCTGTGCGAATCCTCGCCGCTCTCGCCGGTGTCGGAGCCCCCATCCGACGCGTCGATCGGCAGCGGCGGATCGGGCCGCTCCAGTTCCGCGGGCAGCTTGGCCTCGGGCGCCGCCAGCACGCGCTGACGAGCCGGGTTGCCGGCGTAGAACTCCATCGTGTCCGAAGGGGCGTGCACGATCTGTACGCCCCTGCTCCGCGCCGCTGCCACGACCTGGTCCATGCGACCGACCATCGCATCGACCCGCTCGCTCGCGCCGCGGCTCCAGTGCCGGTCCCAGACGTCGCACAGCAGCAGGGCAGTCGCGGCGCACGACCAAGCGACCGGATCGATATGCTCCCACCACTGACTGAATCCACCTCTGTCCTGTTGCAGTCGACGCGAACGCAGTTCGAGGCGCAGGTTATCAGGTTGCATGTTCGTTCCCTCGCTTATGACAGGTTGTCTTACTCGCTATTGACTATACTATCGATCCCGATCCACCAGCCTATCCGAAGGATATATTCAGGAATGGGAAACCAGCATCGCATATTCGTGAGTTCCTGCGCCTCCGGTGCCGAGGGCGCCATCATCGCGTTCGACCTCGACGCTGAGACCGGCAGGTTGGAGCAGGTAAACCGCTACGACGACATCGAGGGTCCGTTCTACCTTGCCCTTGCCCCCGACCGGGCCCACCTCTACTCCACCCACGCGCCCAGCGGCTTCGAGGGCGGCGACGGCATGGTGGCCGCCTTCGCGATCGACAGCGAATCCGGGGCCCTGCGCAAGCTCAACGAGCAGTCGGCGGCGGGCACGACTACCTGTTACGTCGACGTCGACCCCACCGGCAAGGCCCTGGTCTTCGCCAACTATTCCTCCGGCAGTGTCGGCGCCTTTCCAATCGGGGCGGACGGCTCCCTCGGAGAGATATCCTCATTCGTGCAGCACGAGGGTGGGAGTGTCGACCCCGGCAGGCAGGAGGGACCCCATGCCCATTGCTCGGTGATCAGTCCCGACGGCCGCCACATGCTCGCCTGCGACCTGGGTACTGACCAGATTTTCTGTTATGCCCTGGATGCCGCAGCCGCGACGCTGCCCCCCCTTGCACAGCCCTACGTGCGCACCATCGGTGGCGGCGGCCCCCGCCACCTGACCTTCCACCCCCGCGGCTTCGTTTACGCCAACAACGAGATGGGGAACTCGGTCAACGTCTACCGCTACGACACCGATGCCGGGACCCTGATCGAGCTGCAGGTAATTCCGACCTTGCCGGGGGATTTCGAGGGGGACAGCTACACAGCCGACACCAAGGTCGGACCCAACGGTCGATTCGTCTACACCACCAACCGCCGGCACGACAGCATCGCCATCTACTCCGTAGGCGACGACGGTCGCCTGGCGCTGGTGGAAATGCAGCCGAGCCTGGGTACCTTCGCCCAGAACCTCGCGTTCACTCCGGATGGCGGCCTGCTCCTATGCGCCAACATGACGGACGAGAGCGAAGCCAGGAACGGCGAGAACCTAGTCGTGTTTCGCGTCGACGCCGCGACCGGCAAGCTGACTCCGGCCGGGGAGCCTGTGCGCCTCGCCAACCCATCCTGCATCATGATCGTGTAAACGCTATTTCCCTGCGTCCAGTCGGCCGCGAGAGGAATGCGGACGCGCCCCTAGGCTGGAAGCCCTGGGGTCTCGACGGCCGTCGAGCTGACGTGGTAGCGGACCAGATGTTGCAGCGCGGCCGGCATCCTCTCGTAATGCTCCAGCGGGACCGGCGGGATCGGATGGAGCTTGCCGCCCGGATCGGCGTGGCTCGCCCGCTTCGGGTGGTTCCACCAGGACGGCCGGTAGGAGGTATTGATCGACATGCGCTGGTGGTCCACCGTGGTGTTGCCGGCCTGCGCGTGCCAGGTGTTGCCGTGCCACAGCAGCACCGAGCCCCGCGTTCCGGTCGCCGACATCATGAACGGATCGTCCGCCCTCACGTCGGCCGGCGGCAGCTGCCGTGCCTTGTGGCTGAACGGCGCGATCCGCGTCGCCCCGTTCGCCTCGGTGAAGTCGGTGATCATCCACATCGAGTTGATCATGTAGGGCATCTCGGGCAGCGGCGGGACGAAGAAGCGGCCGTCGTCGACGTGGACGCTGCCGATCGACTTCGAGCCCGGCTTGTTCCACTTGGTCCCCCCGAAGTCATAGCCAACACAGACATCGTCGCCGACGAAGTGCCGCACCACCTCGAGAACAACCGGATGACCCACCACCTCCCAGGAACCCTCCTCGCGGAGAAGCAGACCGTAGAGAGTCTCGTAGAGATGGTCCGTCCCGTCCCATTGCTCGACCGCCTTCCAGTCCTCGTAAGCCGGGTCCCGATGCTGGTCGTAGAAGGCCTGCTCCAGTTCCTCGGTTTCGTCCCGGGACAGGAGCCCCTCGAGGATACAGTAGCCGTACAGGTCCAATTTTTCGATCGCCTCTCGAGCGTCCATGGTGTCGGTCCTCGATACCCTCTACATTCGCGAGCAGCTCCAAGATAAGCGAATGGGTGGCAAGCGATGAAGAAGAAGGTCTTGATCACCGGCGTTTCCGGAATCGTCGGCAGCTCCGCCTACATGGTAATGCGACAGACCCCGGACCGTTACGACCTCTACGGCCTCGGCCGGCGGCGGGCTCTTTCCGACCGCGTCACCGACGCCCGCGCCATCGACCTGCCGGAAGAGAAGCACCGCGTCGCCGATATCGCCGATTTCGACGCCGTCCTGGAGGCGGTCCAGGGGATGGACGTAGTGGTACACATGGCCGCCGATCCGGCCGGCGGCGATTGGGAGAGCGTGCTGCGCAACAACATCGTCGGCGCCTACAATGTCTTCGAGGCCTGCCGCCAGGCCGGCGTCGGCCGCATCGTCGCCGCAAGCACAATCCAGGTCTCCACCGGGCACCGCCTGCAGGAACCCTACAACGCCGTCACCTCCGGCAATCCCGCCCCACTGCCAGCGGGCGTGCCGGCTATCAGCGCAAAGGTGCCGGCCGAGCCGCGCAACCTCTACGCCTCGAGCAAGGTCTTCAACGAGTCACTCTGTCGCACCTTCGCCTTCAGCCACGGCATGTCCTGCCTGGCGATTCGCATCGGCTGGGTGATCGGCGAGGACCGCATGCCCGCCCTCGACTCCGAAGACATCTTCTGCAGCCAGCGCGACATCGGCGGCATCATCCAGGCCTGCGTCGACGCCCCCGACGATCTGCGGTTCGACATCTTCTATGGCATGTCTAACAACCGCTACCTCTGGGTCGAAATGAAGAACGCGCAGGAGAAACTCGGGTTCGTGCCACAGGATCGCGGCGAGGACCATCTACCGGAGAGCTGACGGCGATCCGGCCTGCCCGCAGCGACCGCGGTCCCGCACCGGCCCTTGACCGGATGCACGCCAGGTCTGTTTATCCTCACCGACCCGCCAACGACATCTTTCGCGCATGACGGTCAGCAGCCACATACCCGCCTCGACCCGACCCGTAGTCATGGGGACCAACGGCATGGTCTCCACCGGATCCGTGCTCGCCTCCCAGGCCGGCGCCGGGGTGCTGGCGGATGGGGGCAACGCCTTCGACGCCGCCGTCGCCGTCTGCTTCGTCCTCGGCGTCGTCGAGTCCTACATGACCGGACCGGGCGGCACGGGCGTCGCCGTCTATACTCTGGCCGGCGAGTCCAGGCCGCGCGCCATCGATTTCTCCGGCCGCGTGCCGAAGGCGACCGACCGATCACTGCTCACCAACGAGAATCTCGACCTGGGGATTCTCGCCCCCCTGGTCCCGGGCAACGTAGCCGGCTGGCTCGCACTGCACGCGCGCCATGGCAGTCTCGGGCTCGGGCGCCTACTGCAGCCGGCGATCGACTACGCCGAGAACGGCTTCCCGATCACCTACCAGAACAGCGCCGTCTTCGCCGAGCACGCCGGCCGGATCCTGCCCTACCCGGACGCCGCCACCCTCTTCCTCGATCGCTCGGGCCGGGCACTGGCACCGGGCACGCGGATGCGCTGGCCGCAGCTGGGCACCTCGATGCGGCTGATCGCGGACCAGGGCCGCGACGCTTTCTACACCGGCGCGATAGCCGAGGAGATCGTCCGCACCAGCGAGGAAATGGGCGGTATCCTGACTGCCGAGGACCTGGCCACCTACGAGCCCGAGTTCCAGGATTGCCTGAAGATCGATTACCGCGGCTACCAGATCTACGCGCCGCCGCTGCCATCCGGCGGCTTCCAGAGCCTGGCGCACCTGAAGCTGATGGAGCAGTTCGCTCCCGGGGAGCTGGCCTTCAGTACCGCCGACACCGTGCACGCCCTGATCGAGGCCGCCAAGCTCAGCATCACCGATCGGATCGCCTACGCCGGCGACCCGGACGTCGTCGACGTGCCGCTGGACGGCCTGCTGTCAGGCGCCTACGCGGGCAGCCAGCGCCAGCGGCTCGACATGGCTGCGGCCGGCGCCGTGACGGGCGAGACCTACGACTCGGAACGTCCCGACGATCCGCTGGCCGCGGGCCGCCCGCTGGACTACGACGCCGGCCACACCACCCATCTCGAGGTAGCCGATCGCGAGGGGAACGTCATCTCGATGACGATCACCCTTGGCCACTACTTCGGCTGCTGCGTCCTCGCCGGCGGCACCGGGATCTTCCTCAACAACATGATGCGCATGGGCGACCTGCACCCCGACGCACCCGGTGCGATCGCCCCGGGACGGCGGCCCGTGCACGCGATGGGCTCCACCCAGGTCTTCCGGGACGGCCGCTTCATCCTGAGCCTCGGCATGCCGGGAGGCTGGGCCATCCTGCAGCGCAACGTGCAGATCCTCGTGAACCTGCTCGACTTCGGCCTCGACGTGCAGCAGGCGATCGAAGCGCCGCAATTCCGGCTCTACGTCGGCCGCGACGTGCACATCGAGGAGCGGCTGCCGCTGCAGACGCGGCGCGAACTCGAGGCCCGCGGTCACGAGATCAGCTGGCTCGAACCCTGGTCGATGCGGGTCTCCGGCGCCCACGCCATCCACCTCGACCCGGAGTCCGGAGTATACTCTACCGGCTGCGACGTTCGCCGGGAAGGCCTGGCAATCGGGATCTAGGCATGGCGAACTGGAAAGACTATCCCCCTCCCAGCCGGCCCGTGGCCATGAGCGTCAACGGCATGGTGGCCTCTGCCCATCCGCTGGCGTCGACCGCCGGGATCAAGGTCCTGGCCGACGGGGGCAACGCCTTCGACGCGGCCGTAGCAACGGCTGCAACCCTCAACGTCGTCGAGCCCTTCATGTCCGGCGTCGGCGGCATCGGCATAGCCCTTGTCTACCACGCCGGCGAGAACCGGGTCCGGGCGCTCAATTTCTCGGGCCGCGCGCCGCGGGCAGCCACCCCCGATCGCTTCGACGAGGCGACCAAGGCCACCGGCATTCTATCCGCCCTGGTGCCCGGCAACGTCGCCGGCTGGCTGACCCTGCACGAGACCTACGGCAGCATGGACCGCGAGCGACTGTTCGCGCCGGCGATCGGCTACGCCGAGGACGGTTTCCCGGTCTCGCGCTGGGGCAGCCAGATCATGTGCGGCATGGCTGGCCGGCTCGGCGCCTTCGGCTCCTCCGCCGCCATCATCCTCGACGCCGCCGGCTCCGGGCCGCGCCCCGGAGCACGCCTGGTCATGCCCCAGCTAGCCGCTTCCTTCCGCGCCCTCGTCCGCGACGGCGCCGAGACCTTCTACCGCGGCGAGCTGGCCGCCCGCATCGTCGCCGGGGTCGAGGCCCTCGACGGGCTCCTGACCGCAACCGACCTGGAAGATTACCAGGCTGAGTGGGTAGAGCCGATCAGCACCACCTACCGCGGCCACCAGGTCTTCACCCACCCGCCGAACAGCTCGGCCTTCCAGGTCCTCCAGACCCTCAACCTGATGGAGACCTACGGCGCCGGCGAGCTGGCCTGGCAGGAGCCGGCCACCCTGCATCGGTTCATGGAGGCGATCAAGCTCTGTGTCACCGACCGCATCGAATACGGCGGCGATCCCGACCACATCCAGGTGCCACTCACCGGGCTGCTGTCGAAGGAGTACGCGGCAGCGCAGCGCCGGCGCATCGATCCGGAGCGGGCGGCCGTCGTGCGGGGCGAGCACTACACCATCGGCATGCCCGCTGGTGCCCTGACCTCCGGTGACTCCCAGGCTTTCGACGGGGGCATGACCACTCATTTCTCCGCCGCCGACCGCGACGGCAATGTCGTCACCGTCACCCAGACCCTCGGCGGTGGCTTCGGCTCCGCCGTGGCGGCGGGCGATACCGGCATCTTCCTCAATAATATGGGCGGCTGGTTCGACCTGGAAGAAGACAGCCCCAATCGCATCGGGCCGGGACGGCGGGTCGATTTCGTTGTCGCCCCCACCCAGGTCTTCCGCGACGGCCGCTTCGTCCTCAGCATCGGCACCCCCGGCAGCTGGGGCATCCTCCAGACTACGCCGCAGATGCTGCTCAACGCACTCGAATTCGGGATGAACGTGCAGCAGGCGATCGACGCACCACGGTTCAGGTACGTAACCGGCACACAGGTGACCATGGAGGAGCGCTTTCCCACCGAGATCAGGCAAGCACTCGCCCGGTACGGGCACGAAGTTCAGATCATCGAGCCGTGGTCTGCTGCTGTCGGTGGCGCGCAGGCCATCGCCGCCGACAGCGAACAAGGAATCTTCCAGGGCGGCGCCGACCCGCGGCGGGACGGCTTCGCCTTTGGCCTCTGATCCTCCCTGGTGAGATGACCTCCATGCGAAAGCTCAAGCTCGGCACCGTGACCGGCCCCCACCCAAAGACCGCCGAAGCCGGCATGGCCATGCTGAAAGCCGGCGGCAATGCGATCGACGCCGCCATCGCCGCCGCCTTCACCGAGAGCGTCGTGGAGCCATCGCACAACGGCACCGCCGGCTACGGCGGCTGTATCGTCCTGCACCTGGCCGAGAAGTCGCGCGTGGTAGCCGTGGACTTCAACTCCACCGCGCCAGCCGCCGCCTCCGACCGCATGTTCGCGATCGAGAAGACCTCGACCCCGGCCGGCTACCGCGTGCCGGGGCGGGCCAACGTCATCGGGCCTCTTTCGGTCGGAGTGCCAGGGATCGTCGCCGGCCTCTGTATGACCCTGGAGAAGTACGGGAGGATGCCGCTGGCTGAGATTATCAAGCCCGCGATCTCCGCCGCCCGCTACGGCTTCGCTCCCAACACCCGCAACCGCGAGATCATGCGGGCGGAGGCCGTCCGCTGGCACCGCCACTTCCCCGAGACCGCGCGCGTCCACCTCAAGAACGGCCGGCCGGCGCGCAAGGGTGAGCGCCTCACCAATCCGGACCTGGCGCGCAGCCTGGAGATGATCGCCGAGGGCGGTCCCGCCGGGTTCTACCGCGGTCCCCTGGCCGAAGCCATCACCTCCCACATCCGGGAGCTCGGCGGCTGCCTGACGATGGCCGACATGAGAGGCTACCGGGCGTCGGTGGTCAAGCCCTACGCCGCCGACTATCGCGGCCATCGGCTCTACACCTCACCCCTCTGCGCGGGTGGTCTGACCACCTTGCAGATGATGCGGCTGCTGGAGCATTACGACATCACCGCCATGACCGTGGCCGACCGCCTGCACCACTGCGCCGAGGTGATGAAGGCCTGCTGGCCCGAGCGCCTCAAACGCTACGGCGATCCGGCTTTCGTCGAGGTCGACCCCGATGCCGAGCTGGCCGACGCGCTGATCGATCGGCTGCATCGGCGTCTTAAGCGGGGGCTGAAGTCGCCCGCTCCCGGCCGGCTGGTCTATCCCGAGCCGAACAACTGCACCAGCCACATCTCCACCGCCGACGTCGCCGGCAACATCGTCTCGCTGACCCAGACCCACGGCGGTGCCTTCGGCTCGATGGTAACGGTGCCCGGCACCGGCATGACCCTGGGGCACGGGGTCGCCCGCTTCGACCCGCGGCCGGGGCTGGCCAACTCCATCGCGCCGGGGAAACGCCCGCTGCACAACATGTGCCCCTTCATCGCGCTGAAGGACGGACAGCCATTCGCCTCCTACGGTCTGCCCGGTGGGCGCACGATTCCCAACAACCAGGTCACCCTGGCCCTGCACCTGATCGATCTCGGCAGGACACCCGAGCAGGCGCTAGCCGCCGCCCGCCTCCACATGGAGGGCGCCGAGCCCCTCGAGCTCGAGAAACGAGCCGGCAAACGGGTGTTCGCCGCCCTGCGGCGGCGCGGCCACCGGGTTCGCTCCAGGGATCCGATCGGCGGCCCTGGCCACGTCATCGTCCTGGATGACGATTCTATCCGCCAAGCTGGCGCCACCGATCCTCGTCACGAGGGCCGGGCCATTTCGATCTAGGGGGCAAATGATTCTCGTCACTGGTGCTGCCGGCCGGCTCGGCAGGCGCGTCGTCGACCTCCTGGCTGCGACCGGGCGCGACGTGGTCGGCACCGACGTCGTCTCGCACGAGAATGCACCGTCCCGGTTCGTCCAGGCCGATCTGTGCGATGTCGACGCCGTGAGCGACCTCCTCGCCGGCAGTGAGGCGGTAATCCACCTGGGCGCCATTCCCGGGCCGCTGGGCGGCACAGCGCAAGAGATCTACCGCAACAACGGCCAGAGCACCTTCAACGTGATGAGCACGGCGGCCGAGCGCGGTATCCGGCGCGTCGTGTTCTCTTCCAGCGCCTTCGCCGTTGGCTGGGCCCCCAACCCAAGCGCGTTCGTTCCCCTCTACCTGCCGCTGGACGAGGATCACCCGCTGACGCCATTTGAGACCTACGGCATGTCGAAGCAGCTCGGCGAGTGCATCGGGGAGATGATTGCCCGCAGCGGTGCCACCTCGGTCGTCAGCCTGCGCTTCACCAACGTCGTGCCCCGGCAGGTGCAGCGGGAGTTCCCCTGGCCGGCACCAACGCCGGAGGAGCCCACGACGCTGGTCATGTGGGCCTACGCCGATCCCGCCGTCATCGCCGAGGCCCACGTCCGCGCCCTCGACTTCGATACCGACGGGCACGAGGCCTTCCTGCTCGCCCAACCGGAGACGCGGTTCGCCGAGCCCACGCGCGAGCTGATCGAGCGCAACTTCGGCGACCGCGTGCCGATTCGCGGGGCGCTCGAGGGCAATGCCAGCGTCATCAGCACCGAGAAAGCCAGACGCCTGCTCGGGCTCGACTTCGTGCCCCGCTACGAGGATCCGTCGTGACCCGCATACCGATCACCATGTGCCACGGCCTGCGCACCGAAAAGCAGGCCGGCTATCCACTCCCCGGAGAGCACTTCGAGCGCCTTGTCGGCATCGCCCACGACCTGGGGTTCGAGTCAATCGACTACGACCAGCTGCACGCCTGGCGGGAGGCGGGCGGGGCGCTGCCCGACCGGCCGATCATGTTCGACTTCGACCACCCGGACCACTCGATGCGCCACGGCGTCCACGACATCCTCGCGCGCCACGGCTACCGCGGCAACCTCTTCATCAACACCGGCTGGTTCGACCCGGAGCACGACAGCCACGGTCAGTGCATGAGCTGGGATGAGGTCCGCGAGCTCGTGGACCTGGGCTGGCACATCGGCGCCCACACCGTGACCCATCCCAATCTCTCCGAACTGGTCGCCGAGGACCCGGAGGGCGAGCGCCTGCGCTGGGAGCTGGAGACCTGCGACTCCACCCTCGAGAAGGAGCTGGGGACGGTCGCCCGGGACTTCGCCTTCACCGGCACCAGCTGGTCGAGCGTAGCGGAGGAACTGGTTTCGCAGCGCTATCGCTTCGGCCGCCTCTGGATCGTCGGGGTGGAATACCAAGCCGACGGCCGCCGCATCCGCCTCGCGGAACTGATGCAGGTCGAGGGCAAAGACGAGGCGGACGGCGGCCCCCCGCTGGCGGCGCGCTACATCACGGAGAAAAGCCATCCCTACCGCCTCCCGTCGGTTGAGCTGCAGCGCAACCTCATTCATGACCCGGACGACTTCCGCGCCTATCTGGAAGGCGCCCTCACCTGAAAGGAGAAGCGCTGCGATGATGATCCGCAACTGGCGCGACCAGATTCCCTACATCGGTCACGAAAGCAAGGTCATCTGGCCCCTCTTCAGGCGGGCCAGGCCGGACGACGCGGACGCACCCGACAATGCCTGCCTCATCGCCCTCGGCGGCTTCACCCGGCACGTCGTGCAGGGCCGCATCACCACCGACTACCACGCCCACGAGAACAAGGAGCAGATCTACTACTTCATCTCCGGGAAGGGGAAGATGCGGATCGACGACGAGATCTACGAAGTGACCGCGGGCGACGCCGTCCACCTGCCGCCGCGGGTCAAGCACGGCGTCATCAACGACAGCGAAGACGACATCGAGTACCTGAACATCACCGGCATCGTGGAGTAGAATTCCGCCGCGCGCAGCGGCCTAGTCCCAGGGCAGCGCGGTGCTCGGCTTGTTGACGAACCGGCGCAGGCCGCAGGAGAGCCTGATGCTCGTCGACGGTGGCATCTGGACCTCAAGGTGACTGCCGCCTAGCTGCACCGCGTGGTCGGTCCAGGTCCTGTCGCTGCTGAGCCAGAGGCCGGCGTGACGCTCCAGGCCCGCGCGACTTTCCTCCCGCCAGTTTGCATCGGCGAACGCATGTTCGCCGTAGGCGCCGGCCTGGACGATCAGCGACCGCGTCTGCGTCGGACTGAGGTTGACCAGCTCGACGCCAACCCGGTCGGCGGCCACCTCATCGACGAGGGCGGCCACATCCGGAGGCAGGCCCGGGCGCCGTTGCTGCGCGTCGAAGTAGCGCACCAGCCCGCGCAGCAGCCCACCGTTGTAGACCGGTTGCGGCGAACCCATGGTCACCTGGGTCAGTCCCTTCGTCACCAGCGGGTTGGGCGGCCAGCGGCTGTCCTCCAGGATTTGCTCCTGGTTCCGGTCGTCGAGCCGCATATGCTCGAACATCGCCGCAGCGAAGTGGTACTCCACCCGCAGCCGCTCCACCGGCCAGTCCGGGTTGTTGCCTTCGTAATACTCGAAACGAGCCTCCAGATTGCCGCCGCTGCGATCGGCCGCGACGTCGAGGGCTTGCCAGTCGGACTCCCGTTCCCCGTCGCGCAGCTGCAGGATCATCTCCCGATCGTCCGGATCCATCGAGGCGTGGTACAACCGTCCCAGCCACTGCAGATGGCAAGGTTGGAAGTCCACCCATTCTTCCCCTGGCATCACCCTGGTGGGCACCACCAGCTGGCCGTCGTCCCGCTTCCGTGCCATGTCCAGAAGCAGGCGGATCTGCGACCGGATCAGCTCCAGATAGCCGTAGTCCCCGGTCAGCAGCAGCGCGCACTCCGAAGCGATAGTCGCAGCCAGAAAGGCATTGCGCGCAGAATTGCGGCTGTTCCAGCCGTACCAGCCGCCCCACCACTGCCCATTGCGGCGCGCGCCCACAGCACCATTGAGACCGACGTTGTCCGGAATGATGCCGCCAGTCTCGAGAATCCGCTCCATCCAGGCCTCGGTGTAGTCGAGGACCCACTGCCGATAGCGCTCGTCGCCGGTGTGCAGGAAGGCGTTGGTCAGCAGTCCGGTGCAACCCAGGTTGTCCGGAATATCCCCCTGCATCACCACCGCATCGAAGAGCTGGCACACCTCGCGGCGGCGGGGTTCGCACTCGAACCAGTTCTCTTCGAGGCCCGGGATCAGCGGATGCAGGTTCGCGCGCTGGGCGTGCCCCCGGGCGACGCCGCCCGGATAATAGATCGGGTCCAGTGCCCGCTTGACGAACTCAAGCTCGGCGTGGAACAGGGGCCCGGTGCTGCCGTGGAACGGTGCCCGGATCAACCTGTGCGCAGGATCGTAGTTGCGGGCCGGGCTATCCCCCAGGTAGAGGTCGGCGAAACGCCTCACCCGCTCCAGGTGGGCCGGCCGGTGGGGATCTGCCAGTCCCAGTGAATAGAATGACTGGTTGCCCTCGCCCATGTGGAACCAGTCGCCGTGCTTGTAGTATTCGGCGTGCAGCTCGGCGTCGTACTTGGGGTGGCTGCCCATGCCGTGGGGCGGCTCGCCTGCATCGTCGTACAGCCGGGTGATCCCCTCCCACTGGCGGAAGGCCAGCTCGCCGATATCGTCGCTGGCCCCCAGGGCGTAGAACAGGCCCCGGTAGCTGTGGGCCTCGTAGGCGTCGTCGGCATCCTGGGCGTTCAGCGGCGTGCCGTCGGGCCGGCCGTAGCGGCCGGCGGCGTAGCGCACCGCCTCAGCCATGAAGTCGAAGAGCTCCCGCTGCAGCAGCGCCCAGGGCGGCGGCGCCTGCAGGTTTGCCGCCGTTATCGTCGGTTCCATTCTGGATCTCCCGTAGTCAGCTGCCCGGCCCTCCAAAATCCTTGACGACGCCGGCTGCGCTTCTTAGCCTATAATAATGACAGGCAACGCAAAAGCGACTGTGACCGGAGCCGTGGTGCTCGACGACGGCACCCAGACCCGCGACCGGCGCGGCGAGTGGACCCCCCGCATCCTGGGTAAGGCCCTGCCGTTCGCCTGGCCCATCGAGTGGCGCAAGCTGCTGCGTTTCTTCCTCGGCTACCCCGGCTTCCTCTGGCCCCTGGGCGCTGCCCTGCACTACCTGGTCGGTTGGGTGACCTGGACTTACCTCCAGCCCGGCGCCGACGACGTAGCCACCTTCAGCCAGCTCCGCCTCGAGTGGATCTGGCCCATGTTCGTGCGCAACTACATCATGCTGGCCATCGTCGCCGGCACCCTGCACGGTATCCTCTACTGGCGCCGCGTCCAGGGCACCCGCTTCAAGTACAACTCCCGCTGGCCCACCACCAACAGCAAGGCGTTCCTGTTCAGGGATCAGGTCAAGGACAACATCTTCTGGACCATGGTCAGCGGCGGCACGATCTGGACCCTGTACGAAGTCATGATGTTGTGGGCTTACGGCAACGGGTGGGTCTCCTTCACCACCTTCAGCGCCAACCCGGTCTGGTTCGTAGTCCTCGCGTTCCTCCTGCCCTTCTGGCAGGACCTCCACTTCTACTGGGTGCACCGCATCTCCCACTGGAAGTGGCTCTACGACTGCTCCCACTACCTGCACCACCGCAACACCAACGTCGGCCCCTGGTCGGGCCTGTCGATGCACCCGGTCGAGCACCTGCTCTACTTCACCCGCTGGATCATCCTCTTCATCGTCCCGTCCCACCCGATCCACATGTTCTACCTGATGCAGCGCCCCGCCCTCAATCCGGCCCTCGGGCACACCGGCTTCGACCGGATCGTACTGAAGGAGGAGAACGAGGGGCTCAGCATCGACTCCTACTTCCATTACCTGCACCACCGCTTCTTCGAGTGCAACTACGGCACCGTCACCGTCCCCCTGGACCGCTGGTTCGGCTCCCTCCACGACGGCACTTCCGAGTCGTATGAAAGAATGCGCCGCAAGAAAAACCTCCCCAAAGAATCCGCGCCCGCCCCAGCCAGCGCCTGAAGCACCCCCTCAGCACAACCCGCTGAGACTTTCCCTGCTTTTCTTTCTCCATCAGTCGGTCCCGCCTGCCAGGCGACGGGGAATGGGATCTCACAGCGCCCTGGAGGCAATGCCCCCGACGGACCTCTCCCAACCGAGCGGGCTTCTAGACGAGACGCGTCAAAAGCAACTCAGTCAGGATATTTCACCCGCACCTCCGCCCTGATCAACGCCGCCAGCTGCTGCGCCCCGAACTGCTCCAATCCCTTCCCATTCACAAAGAACCCCGGCGTCCTCCGCACCCCCAGCGCCCTCCCATCCGCCAGATCCTGTTCCAGCACCGCCGCGATCTCCGGTTTCATCATATCTGCCCGGATCCGCTCCACGTCCAGCCCGGTCTCAGGCAGCAGCGCCCACACCTTGTCCATCTGGACCCGGTGATTGTGTGTCCAGTCTCTCTGACGCTCGTACAGGAAATCGAGGGTCTGCCAGAACGCCCCCTGCAGCCGCGCCGCTTCCAGAATGAGGACGATCTGGTCGGCGCCCGCGTGGAACGGGGCGTAGCGGATGACGAGTTGCACTTTTCCGGAGAAGGTCTTCAGCGCCTGCTTGACGAAAGGCGAGAAGGAGGCACAGGTCTCGCACGCCGGATCGGTAAACTTCACGACGTAGACCTTGGCATCTTCGCTTCCGAGGGTGGGCGAATGGGGTCGGACGAACAGTTCGGCGTTCTCCTGGGCGAGGAAGCCTAACTCCTCGGCCCGCCGCGCCTGGTAGAGCCAAGCGGCGACCACAAAGCCGACGACAAGGACCAGGCCCGCGCCGATGAACAGATTGCGATTCACTCGGAATTTCTCCTCTTGATCAGGATGAGTAGCAGCATGATAGAGCTGAATGCGGCCAGCGCCAGCAACGGGATCGAAACGAAGCCGAGTTTCAGGTATTCCTCGCTGCACGATACTCCCTGGCTGCAGGGCTGCATGCTCTCGGAAATGATGCCGCTGTGGATCAGGTTGTGATAGGCGGCCAGCAACCACCCGACCGCTGTCAGGGGCAGCGCGTATTTGACGACGCCGGCATCTAGCGGGAACAACCCGCGGGCCAGGATAAAGACGAGCGGAAACAGACAGATCCTCTGATACCAGCACAGCGAGCAGGGCGGGAAGTCCATGACGAGGCTGAAGAACAGGCTTCCCAGCGTCGACACGGCGGCGATGAGCCATGCGGCGAACAGCAATCCCCATTCGGCATCGATCCCGGAGGATCTCGTCTGCTCTGAGTTCATGAGACCTGGTTTCGGACGGAGGCTGCCGTCTCCACTCAATACACCGCGAATCCGAGCACCTTCCGCTCCTCCAGCGACAGGGCCTGGATCTCCTCGGGGCTGAGTGCCTTCACCTCGGAGTAGTCGGGTGGGGCCGGCAAGATGCCGACCAGCCGCTTCGCCTCGTCGGACATCGATCGCACCGCATCCGGCGGGAGCATGCGAACGCTGTCCGACTTGCCTTTCAGCCAGGGGCGCAGGTAGTAGGCGATCACCGACCAGCGTGGGCTGGCGCTCCGGTTGACTCCACCCTGGTGCCACAGGGCGGCATCCCAGACAATCGCCGCGCCGGCTCGCGCTTCGACCTGGACGGTGTCGCCCACCAACTCCTGATCCGGATCCGGTACCTGGCAGGACAGGTGCGACCCAGGCCAGAGCAGGGTGCTGCCATTCTCAACGGTGAAGTCGACCAGGCACCAGACCACGTTGAGCGCCACAGGATAGTGCCGGCCGTCGGCGAAGGGCAGAACGGTGTACTCTTCCCGGTCGACGTGGACCTGGAAGCCCTTGGCCGGCTCACGCCCCCCGGTTGGCATCGGCACGCGGATGTTGCCGTCGTAGAGCATGGCTCCGTCGCCCAGGACAGCGCGCACGATCTGCATCACCGGGAGGTTGAGATAGAACTCGTAGAAATGGGGATGTTTGCCGACGATGGCATGGGCGCTGCGCAGGTTCACGGTCTGCGTGCTGGTCGATCGCGCCACCTCCTCCTCGGCATCGAGCAGCCCGATGGCTGCCTGCCGCGTCGCCTCCAGCTCCTGCGCTCCGAGCGCGTCGGCGACGATCGTGAAACCCTGCTCTGCAAGCTCGGACAGGTGCCGGCTCAGGTCGTACCCTGGCATACGCGCGTTACACCCCCTCCACCGCGCCCGCGCCGATCTCCCGGACCAACTCCTGGGCCCGTTCCAGCGTCGTGGACCGCTCCTCGAGCATGCGCTGCCGCACCTGCCCCACCACCTCGGGCGTCGCCCCCGTCGTCACGTAGAGGGCGCGGCGCGAGACGGTCTCGTCGATCTGCTGCGCCGTGCGCCGCACGTCCGGGCCCAGGGTGTGGGCAAGCCAGCTGGCCGTCTCGCTGGCCGGCTGGTAGCGGAAGTCACAGGACAGGCGGATGCGGTCGGAGCGATTCGGCAGCCCGCGATGGGCGGTCAGGCAGGCGAAGATCACGGTGCTCCCCGGCTCGTAGTCGACGGTCACCCACTCCAGCGCACCTGCGTCGAGGCCGTAGGCACCGCTGCGCCTGGCAGCCGAGCTGGCGACCGTTCCGGCGCTCTGCAGCACCCCCATCCGGTGCGACCCGGGAACCACGGCCAGCCCCCCGACGCTCTCGTCGATCCGCATCAGCGAGATCCAGCCGGTGTAAAAGCGAGTGGCCCTGTAACCCAGCTTCGGATCGCCGTCCTGGTGGGCACCGACCCCCTGCGCCGCAGCCACCTCCGGGGCGGGATAGACCAGCCGCACCAGCTGCTGCTCCCAGACCTGAACCTGCTCATCACAGATCGCCTCGATCACCGCGACCAGCTCCGGCGACCTGGCCAGCGCCTGGAACGACTCCAGCCGCACGATGCGGTCGTACACCTCCATGTATTCCGCTTCGGTCGGCTGCGGCCCCCCGCTCCAGAGCGCATCCCCGTCGGCCTCCGGCCCAGCCGCCTCGACAATATGATGCTCGCGCAGGATCCGGACGATATCGCCCTTGGTAGCGTGGACCTGGTCGAGGTCGACCAGGCGCTCGAAGTAGAGGTATCCGTCCTCCTCCATCCGCTTCCGCAGCCACTGCGGCTCGCCGATGGCGCCGCTGGAGTCCGTCATCCTGCCTGTGACCACCCCGCGTCCCTACAGGCTCCGGAACACCTCGACCCCGGCGCGCGCTGCGTTGCCCAGCAGGCTGTAGTCGGTGCCGCAGATGTGAAAACGAAACCCCTGATCCTGCCGCTGCCGGAGTTCCTCGGCCGAGCAGCCCACGCCGATGGCCGTGCCGCAGCGCCGGCAGATCTCCCGGGCCCGTTCCATCGCCTCTTCGATCTCCTGCAGCGGCTGGGCCATCGGGTCGAGCCCGAGCGAGATGCACAGGTCGAAAAGCCCGCAGAAGATCGCGTCGATCCCGTCCACCGACGCGATCGCCTCGAGACTCTCGAGCATCTCCCTGGTCTCCAGGATCAGGGCGATGAGGATATTGTCGTTGGCGTCGGCGAAGTAGCCGGGGTAGTCAAAGGTGTATTTCGAGGCGCGCAGCGGACCGAAACCCCGCGTCCCGAGCGGCGGGTAGCGCGTCGCGCTCACCACCGCCGCCGCTTCCTCGGCGCTCTTGACCATCGGCACCAGCAGTCCCTCACCACCGGCATCGAGCGCCCGCTGGATGAACAGCGGCTCACTGGAGGGCACCCGGACGATCGGCGTCGCCGGCGTATTGCCCACCGCCATCAGCATCTCCTGGATCTGCGCCAGGTCGAGCGGGCTGTGCTCCGCCTCGATGACGAGAAAGTCGTAGCCGGCATGGCCCATCAGTTCGGCCGCGTTCGGGCTGCCCAGACCCAGCATCGCCCCCAGCACCTGCTCTCCGGCCAGCACCTTCTCACGCACCCGGTTCTTTTCCATCTGATCTCTCTTTTCCGCCTGACGGCAGGGCCCGGTCAGGCCCTGAACCCGTCGGCCTCGTAGAACTCGCGCGACTGGTCGACGGCGCGCTCTGTCTCTTTCAGGAATCCGAGAATGTCGCCCAGTACTTCCACAAGGTCCGGCCGGTTCCAGTCCGAGGCAGTACCGGCCCCGGAGCTGCCCGGGGCATTCTGCAGGTTGGCCTGCGTCGTCTTCGGCATGTAGGTGCAGATGTAGCCGTCGTAGCCGATGCCCTTGAGGATCCGGAAGACCTCCTGGTAGTCGGCGTGACCGGTGCCGTGCATGCAGTGATTGGTTTCATTGAGGTGGAAGTGTCTGATCCGCGGGCCGGCATTGCGCAGTGCGTCGGGGATCGACCCTTCCTCGATATTCATGTGGTAGATGTCCGGCTGCACCCCCAGGTCGTCAAAGCCCAGCTCGTCGATATAGTTGACGGCCTCGTAGAGTGTGGTGAGGACACCGGGCAACCCTTCGTAGTTGTTCAACGGTTCCAGCAGGATGCCGATACCGCGGCCGGCAGCATGCTCGCAAACCTCCCGGATCGACTCGCGGAAGTTGGCCCGCAACACCTCCACCGATTCGACCGGCCAGGGCAGCTGCGGGACCGCGGGCTGGGCGGCGCACAACTGGGTATAGAGGGCGCCTGCGGCAGCGGCCAGGTCGACGGTGTCCTTGGCGTACTGGACCGCGCGCTCCCGTGCCGCCGCATCGCTGCTGGCCAGATTGCGCTCCTCGCCGGCGTGGTAATAGCCCCAGGCGGCCAGCACCTCCGGCACCACGAGGCCGGCCTTCTCGACCCGCTTGCGCCACTCCTTACCGTCCATCCTATGCGGATTCCCGGGAAGATCAATGCCCTCGTATCCGGCCTCGGCGGCGGCGGCCAGCACCTCGTCCGGATTTTCCAGGAGGTTGTAGCCGACCCAGGGAAGCGTGTCTGACTGCAGAGTGTACTTGAATGACATGGAGTCAACCTCCGACGCTGCGGTTCGGGGACGCTGTCCTCACGGCAAGAATGGAGTATAGTTCAGCGCCGACGTCAATAGAGGAAGCGGCTGCACCGGGCGTTCGAGATCTTGGACGACCGCGTTCGCCCGTCCATATTGATGGCCAAGCCGCGCCCGACAACCACGCTCCAACCGACAGGCCCGTCATGTCCCGTCCCAACATCCTCTTCATCATGTCCGACGATCACGCTTCCCACGCCATGAGCTGCTACGGAAGCCGGATTAACCGCACCCCCAACCTGGACCGCATCGCCGCCGAGGGGATGCGGTTCGACAACTGCTTCTGCACCAACGGCATCTGCACCCCCAGCCGGGCGGCCATCCTGACCGGCACCTACAACCACGTCAACCAGGTGACCACCTTGTCGACGCCGATGGACAACCGGCTGCTCACCTATCCCAAGCTGCTGCAGCAGGCCGGCTACCAGACTGCGCTGTTCGGCAAGTGGCACCTGGGCCAGGGCAGCGCCCACGAGCCGACCGGCTTCGACGCCTGGCGCATCCTACCCGGACAGGGACTCTACCACGAGCCGGAACTGATCGACTCGAGGGGCAAGAAGGTCTGGCGCGGCTACGTCACCGACCTGATCACCGACATGTCCCTGCACTGGCTCAAAGAGCGGGATCGCTCGCGGCCGTTTGCCCTGATGGTGCACCACAAGGCGCCCCACCGCGAATGGGAGCCGGACGAGAAGCACGCCGACATGTATGAGGACGAGGAGATTCTCGAGCCGGAGACCTTCGACGACAACTACGAAAACCGATCCGCGGCGGCGGCGGCGCGCATGCGGATGGAAGACCTGCAGCTCAAGGATCTGAAGCAGGAAGTGCCGGCCGGCCTGTCAGCGGCACAGGAGAAGAGCTGGCGCTACCAGCGCGACATCAAGGACTACCTGCGCGTCGTTGCCTCTATCGACGACAACGTCGGCCGTCTGCTCGACTACCTCGAGGCCGAAGGTCTCGTCGAAGACACGATGGTGATCTACACTTCGGACCAGGGGTTCTTCCTGGGGGATCACGGCTGGTTCGACAAGCGCTTCATGTACGAGGAATCGCTGCGCATGCCGTTCGTCCTCCGCTTCCCCCGCGAGGTGGCCGCCGGCACGTGCAGCGAGGACTTCGTCCTCAACGTCGACTTCGCCTCCCTCTTTCTCGACGTGGCCGATGTCACCATCCCCGACGAGTTTCAGGGGCGCTCCTTCCGGCCGTTGTTGCACGGCGAGACCCCCGAAGACTGGCGGCGGTCGATGTACTACCGTTACTGGATGCACGGGGACGGCGCCCACAACGTCTACGCCCACTACGGCGTGCGCACCCGCGACCACAAACTCATCTACTTCTACAACGACGGCTGCGGCCAGGCCGGCACCGGCGACGAGATCCGTCCGCCCGAGTGGGAGCTGTTCGACCTGAAGTCCGATCCCTACGAACTGCGCAGTGTCTACGATGGGGACGAGCAGCGGGGCGTGCAGGCAGAGCTGACCGACGAGCTGCATCGGCTGCAGGAAGAGGTGAGAGACGAGCGCTACCACCTCGATCAGTAACCCGTTCCTCACCAGCGAGGGGAGTCATGAAGATCACCGAAGTAAACCCCTACGTCGTGCGCACCGAGATGCCGGGCGTCCCGGAAGAGGCGTGGGCCTGGACATTCGTCGAGACTCGGACCAACGAAGACGTTACCGTCTGGAGCACTGCACGGCGTTCGTCCCCACCTACAATTACTTCCTGACGGAACCGATCAACTTCGACGGGGGTGTTGCATCGGGAAGCGGGAAACCGGGGCTAGGTCACGACCTCGACATGGATCGAGTGCGCCGGAGTCTTCACCCGGAGTGGGAGCGCGGGCGCTGATCACGGCTCGGACGCACGATGCCGGCGGGCCCGGTCCCGTCAGTCCCAGATGCTCCGCATCCGCCACGCGTCGAGCGACCGCAGAACCGCCTCGCCCCCCTGAGCCCGGATACTGACGCCGACACTATCCTCCCGTCCCGGGTGGACGCGCACCGCCAGGTGCCGCCGCCCGTTGGCGAAGAGTTCGACGATACCCCGATCGACGAAGATCCGCAGCTCCAGGACCTCGTCCTCGCCCAGCTTGAAGTTGGCGGTCTCCGGCGGTCGCGGCAGCACGTCCGGCAGCAGGGATGAACGGCCGATATCGAGGATCACTATGTCGTGCCAGGTCTCCGGGCCTTTGCTTTTGACCGTTCCCCCGTTCTTCAGGTAACGCAGGCTCGTCGTTTCGGCACCGTCCGGCGAGCGCAGGACATCGATGGAGACCTCGCGCGCCGCGCCGGGATCGATGCGGGCGATCATCTCGATGCTGTCCCCGGCGATTTCTTCCAGCAGCACATCCTGGTTGGCCGGCAGCCGCATCTCGCCGATCTGCCGGTGATCCTCCCGCAGCTTATCCAGCGCCTCCACCGGCTCGTTCATCACCGTCGAGCCGTCGAGCCGCAGCCGGGTTGGCAGCGTCATGATGCCGTTCCAGTCACCTGTGATCAGCCCATAGCTCATCATGTGCCACAGGTAGACGCCGCCTTCGCCGTCCGGATAGGCAGTCGGCGCATTGATGCCGCCGTTGTTGATCGGACCGCAGCAGAACCGGTCGTAGGCGAAGGGCGTGAACTTGCCGGCCTCCTCGTTCCAATCGCCGAGCAGATACTGGGAGCCCCGCATGTGGCTGCCGAAGATGAGGATGTGGCGATCACCCAGCGGCCAGAAGTAGGGGACGGCGCAGTCTTCGCCCGGCGAGGTGAAGATGTTGCCCTCCAGGAACGGGCCGCAGTATTCCCAGTTGCGCAGATCCTCCGAGAAGAACAGGTGCGGCAGCGGCGTGCAGTCGACCAGATGGGTGCCGGCGTCGCGCGACCCTGAGAGCGAGTAGTAGCCCTTCTCCCCCTTCCACAGGCAGGGGTCGCCGAGGGCATAGGGATCGCCCGGCTGCCCATCTTCGACCTCGCGAATCACCGGGCCGCCGCTGATCTTCTCCCAGTTCAGCAGCAGCGGGTCGGAGGACTCGGCTATGATCGTGCCGGCCTGGGTGCCGTGGTAACAGACCATGGCCCGGTCCTCCTCGACGAAGGCGCCGCCGCTGTGGCAGCGCTCCTCGACCCCGGGATAGATCGCGATTGGCAGGTCCCGCCAGTAGACCAGGTCGTCGCTGACCGCGTGGCCCCAGTGCTGGCGTCGGTCTTCGGGCGGATACTGCTGGTAGAACAGGTGAAAGCGGTCCTGCCAGATCAGGAAGCCGTTGGGATCGTTCGACGGTCCTTCCGGCGGCACGTAGTGATAGAGGGGCCGGTGGCGGTCGGAAGAAAGACTCTCGCGGGAGGCGGCGAAGCGCAGAACCAGTTCGTCGGTCTCGAGCTGCTCCAGCTGCTCCCCGAGCGCGGTGGCGTAGGTGCGCCGCACCACCTTGGAGGGATACCGCTCGTCGGACACCCTCAGCTCATTCCGTCGCTGGTCCAGCGCGCCTGCAGTGCCGTGCAGGCGGCGGCCACCTCAACGGCGGACATGTCGGTCTTCCCGCAGAGCGCCTCGATCGTCCAGGCGCCGTCAAACCCGATGTCCGCCAGCGCCTGTCCCATCGCCGCCCAGTCGATGACCCCGTCGCCGGGGACCCAGTGACAGTCGGCCTCGCCATCCACGTCCTGCAGGTGCAGGGCGATCAGGCGCTCACCCGCAATGCGGGCCTGCAAAGCCGGGTCGAGGCCGCTGATCCGAGCGTGACCTGTATCGAGGCAGAGACCCACCTGCTCGGGAGGAAAGGCGGCGATGAAAGCCCGCAGCTCCTGCATGCTGACCAGCGGCCGGCAGCGCAGTCCGGTCGATGGCAGGTTCTCCAGGGCGATGCACACGCCGGCCTCCGCGGCAACGGGGACCAGTTCACATACCGAGCGATGCGCGCGCTCGGTTGCCGCGCCGATGTTCTCCCAGCTGTAGTCTTCCTCGTCGGCTCCTGGCCGCCCCGTGGGATGAACAATCACCGCGCGACCGCCGAGTGCGCCCTGCACCCGCAACGCCGCAGCCATCTGCTTGATCCCGTCGCGGCGGATCGCCTCGATCTCGCTGGCTAAGTTGATGCCCATCAGCGGGGCGTGCAGGGTGTGGGGAAAGAGGCCGGAGCGCTCCAGGGCCGACTTCAGTTCCGCCACCTCCCCTCCAGCCACGGGCGGCCACGAATCCCCTTCGGCCGTGACTTCGGTCTCGGCGAAGCCGGCGGCGGCGACCCGCGCTACCGCGGCCTCCAGGTCACCGGTCGGCTTATTCTCCTTGTCGTACACGAACAGGCAGGCGCTCAGGCTGTAAGTTGGCATGATATCTCTTCAGTGTCGGGGGTCGAACGGGTTGAACATAGGGAAAATCCCGTTTACGGCGCGAACAGCGCAGGAGCTCAGTTGCCTTTTTCCTCGCACAGGACCTCCTCGAGTCGCCTTCGTCCAGCCGCCGCCGCCAAACGCAGTCCTGGAGCGCTCGAGAGCCTCATCGAGCGCCGCGAGAATCAGGTCCCGCTCCTCCTCCCACGAGCGCTTGATAGTCACCAGCAAGACGGCGGATCAGCCCTGTCTCCGGCCGCCCTTCACAAAGCTGTTGCAGCTCCGATTCCGACCATATCTTGAGCATGTTGACCTTCCCCTGAGTCGGTAACGGAACGGCCACTTCCCGATCCTGAGGAGCACTGATGTCCGACTGGTCCCTGGCACTCGAACAGCAGAAAGATCTCTCGGTCACCTCCGGAAGCAAGGCCGAGACAGCGGTTGCCGTCCGCCGCGGCGCCGACCTCAGGCTCTACATGACCACGGCCACCTACGAGGAGACCCTCTACTTCCAGCAGACTTACGGCGGCGGCGGCGCGGCGTTCGCCGGCCTGATGAGCCATCACCATTCTTACTCCCACCGCGGCAGTCGGGCCGTCCAGCCTTTCGTCAGCCTCTTCAAGTACGATACCTCGGGCACCTACTCCCACATCAAGTGGAAGCCCGATGGCACTGTGCTGGACGAGAGCAACGACTATCCCTATGGCATCTACCGGTGGTACGTCTGCGACCGCTGGCGGTCTGTCTACGAGCACGACGCCCACGGGACCGCGGTAGCCGGGGATCTGGACGAGCTGCGCGAGTTGGTCCGTCAAGGACGGTCGATCCAGGTCGGCATCCGGCAGCTCTTCGGCCTGGCGACCGACGACGCGTCCGGTCCCCCGCACACCTGTTTCCTCACCACCATGCAGCCGGTAGTGCGCGACGGACAGGTCGAGTCCAACTGCGACTTCGTCCTGGTCGGCGCGCCGCAGTGGCCATTCACGTGGGAGGATGGACTTCACGTGGCGATGATGCAGCCGTCGACGACCGGTGAGATCACCTGTTACCTGGTGCGCCCGGGGAAGATGCCGTTCGTGCACTCGCTGCCGCGGCGCGCGATGGTATGGATGGTGGCTGAGAAGGTGTAGCTCTGGCGGGCAGGCCGCTCAGTAGCCCAGGCGCTTGTCGCAGACGAACCGCAGCGGCTCGCCGGCCAGGTAGCGGCGGATGTTGTCGTAGGCGATGTCGGCGCGGCGCTGCCACAGCTGCGGCGAGCCGGCCGAGCTGTGCGGCGTGATGATCACGTTGGACAGCTCCCAGAGCGGGCTGTCGGGCGGCAGCGGCTCCTCGGTGAAGGCGTCAATCGCGGCGCCAGCGACCACGCCTCCCCGCAGCGCCTCAATCAGGTCTTCCTCGTTGACTATGCCACCCCTCGACACGATGACGATGTGACAGCCCGGCTTGAGACGCCGCAGCCGCTCGGCGTCGATCAGGTTGCGGGTCTGATCGGTGAGCGGAGCCGTGATCACCAGCCAGTCGCTGATGGCCAGCATCTCGTCGAGACGGTCGAGCGGCCACACCGCCTTCACCCCCGGCGGGGGCTCCATCGCCGCGATGTCGACGCCGTAGCCCTCCATGTCGAAGCCCTGCGCCCGTTTTGCCACCGCGCTGCCGATGTCTCCCATGGCCAGCACCCCCATGGTCGTGCCGGGCAGCTCGATGGTGCTGGTCAGGTAACTGGTCTCATCGAAGACGTGATTCCGCTGGTCGCAAAACAGCGCCGGCAGGGTGTGGGCGAAGGCGAGGATGCCGGCGAAGACGTGGTCGGCCATCGGAATGACGTGGGTCTCGCGGCAGTTGGTAACCACCAGGTCGCTCTCGCTGAAGCCGGGGATCGCCATGTAGTGGTTGAAGCCGATGCCGACGTACTGATGCCACTCCAGCTGTTCGGCCGCGGCGAATATCTCCGGCCTCAGCTCGCCCACCAGGATCTTCGCATCGGCGACGGCCGCCACCGCCTGCTCTGTGGAGTGGACCCGATGGATGTCGAGCTGGGGGAAATCAGCCTGCAGTCTGTGCTCGAAGCCGGCACCGAAGTCGTGGTTGACGACCGTCTTCATCAGCGGCTCTAGCTCTGCCGGCCGATACCCCGTACCAGGCTGAAGCTGAGCAGGAACAGCACGATCGCAAACGGCAATCCCGTCGTCACCACCGCCGTTTGCAGGGCCTGCAGCCCCCCTCCAAGCAGCAGTACCGCGGCCACCACCCCCTCCATCACTGCCCAGAAGACCCGCTGGATGACCGGCGGGTTCAGGTGGCCACCAGAGGTTATGATGTCGATTACCAGCGAGGCAGAGTCGGACGAGGTGACGAAGAAGGTCACGACGATGCAGACGGCGAGCGCGCTGGTGATCGTCGTCAGGGGATAGTGCTCGAGCAGCTGGAAGAGCGCCACCGCGGCGTTTTCCTTCACGGCGGCGACGATGCCGCCGGCCCCGAACAGCTCGACGTACAGTGCGGAGTTTCCGAAGACGGTCAGCCACACGCAGGTCGCCAACGTCGGGACCAGCAGGATCGCCCCCACGAACTCGCGCACGGTGCGGCCCTTCGATACCCGCGCCACGAAGATCCCCACGAAGGGCGACCAGGCGATCCACCAGGCCCAGTAGAAGATGGTCCAGCCATGTTGCCAATCGGTGCCGGAGTAGGCCTCGGTCCACAGGCTCAGTCGCGGCAGATAACTGAGGTAGATGCCGAGGTTCTCGACTAGGGCGTCGAGCAGGTAGCGCGTCGGCCCGGCGAACAGGACGAAGAGCAGGAGAAGCGTCGCGACGATGACGTTGAGTTGGCTCAGCCGCTTGATGCCCCGGTCGAGACCCAGAACCAACGATATCGTCGCCAGGGCGGTAATACCGGCGATGAGGATGACCTGCACGGTCGACGACTGGCTGATACCGAACAGATAGCCGAAGCCGGCGTTGACCTGCTGCGCCCCCAGCCCGAGGGACGTCGCCAGGCCGAACAGCGTCGCCAGCGCTGCCAGAATGTCGATCAGGTCACCCGCCCGGCCGTGGATGCGATCGCCCAGGAGCGGGTAGAAGGTGGACCGCACCGTCAGCGGCAGACCCCGGTTGAATGCGAAATAGGCCAGTGCCAGTGCCATAAGCCCGTACAGGCCCCAGGCGTGAAACCCCCAGGGGAAGAAGGTGATGCCCATGGCCAGCCTGGCCGCTTCCGCCGTTTCGGGTTCTCCCCAGGGGGGACTCGAGAAGTGGTGGATCGGCTCTGCCACGCTCCAGAACATCAGCCCGATACCCATGCCGGCGCTGAAGAGCATGGACAGCCAGCCCCAGTAGCTGAACTCGGGCACGGCCGTCTCGCCACCAAGCCGGATGTTGCCGTGGCGGCTGAAGAGGAAGAACAGGATGACGGCGAGGTAGATGTTGACCGCGAGCACGAAGAACCAGCCCATGCTCCCGGTGATCGACGCCAGGACCTCGTTGAACACCGCCGCCATCTCGTTCAGATAGGCCAGGCAGACGGCGACGAAGACGACTGCGAGCCCGGCGGAAAACCAGAAGACAGTGGGATGAATCGCGAGGCCGGGGCGGCCGCCGCCCTTTGCCGTCGAGTCGCTCATGCGTCGTGAGGCTTCTGAAAGGCGAAAAGGCCCCAGGCCAGCCAACCCCGTTCGCCGCCCTCGATCCAGTAGCCCAGTCCCTTCTTCATGTTGGCCAGGTATTCGTCGCTCACCGTTTGCAGGGAGCCTGCCATCGTTTCGGTCTCGCTCAGCACCCGCCCGTAGTGCTCGACCAGTTGCGACGTGTGGTCCTGAAAGAGCTTCAGCTCGAGCCCGTTCTCCGTGGCCACCTTGCAGTACGTGCCGGGCGAGCCCAACGACTCCAGGTGGATGCGGTCGAAGATCGGCTGCAGCACCTCCTGCGGACAGCTGTCGGCCTGCATGATGTCGGTGAAGGCGAACAGGCCGCCCGGCTTGAGCACCCGTGCCGCCTCGGCCACCACGGCATCCCGCTTGTCGCTGTGCAGCAGGGCATCCTGGGAGCAGACCGCGTCGAAGCCCCCCGCCTCGGACGGCACCGAGTCGTAGCTGCCGTCGACGATCTCTACGAGGTCGTCCAGGCCCTGCTCGGCGTTGAGGCGCCGGGCCCGATCGTTCTCCACCTCACTGAGATTCAATCCGACCACGTTGCATCTGCAGGTGGCGGCCAGGTAGCGGGCCATGCCGCCATAGCCAGACCCCATGTCGAGCACGCGGGACGCGTCGCCAGGCGGCCCTAGCACGGCTGCCAGCCGCTCTACCGTCCGACGGCTCGCATCGGCGATCGTGTCGTCGGCGCCCTCGTAGAAGCCAACGTGGATATCTTCTCCGCCCCATACGTTGGCGTAGAACGCGTCGGCATCAGCGCTGTTGTAATAATCACGTGCCGTCTCGACCGCTTCGGAGTAGGAGATACTGTCAGTTGTCAACGTTCTCCTCCTCCACCTGGTAGCTCTTCTCAGCCACGTGAACCAGGAAGTCTGGGTCGAGGACGTCGAAGTCGTCCTGGAAGTCCCCGTAGGTCTCTATTCGCTGAAAACCGACCTCCCGCATGAGTCGCTGCGTGTACTCGCAGCGCAGCGGGAACATATTCAGGTGGAAGGTGGGCCCGTCCTTGAAGTCGTAGGCGAACCGGGCGAGTCCCTCGTCGATGAATTCCGGCTCGACGCGGATGTCCTCGCCGCAGTAGTAGTAGGTGTGTTTGCTTGAATAGCCGTCGTCGAGAATCGAATCGTAGTTGCGCTGGTCCAGGATCAGGATGCCGTCGTGGTCGAGGACGGCATAGAATTCGGCCAACGCCTTCCGCCGGTCGTTCTCGACGAAAAGGTGGGTAAACGAATTGCCCAGGCAGATGACCGCGTCAAAGGTCTCGTGGATGTCGCGGTTGAGAAAGCGCCAGTCGGCCTGCACGGTCCGCAGCACCTGCCCCCGGTGCCGGGCGTTGTCGAAGGCTTTGCCCAGCATCGCCGGGCTACCGTCGGCGCTGACCACGTCGAAACCAGCCTGAAGCAGTCGCACGGAGTGATACCCGGTGCCCGTGGCAACGTCGAGCACCCGTTGTGCGCCACGCTCCCGCAGGTGCCGGATGAAGAAGTCTCCCTCACCCTCGGCCCGGCGCTCCCAGTCGATCAGCTGGTCCCACTTCTCGACGAAGTTGTGGACGTACTCGGCCTTGTAGTGGTCGGTCTCTCTCACCTTGTGGGGCTCCGGTCCGTATTGCTGGTGGATGGGAGCAAGGGGTGTCGGTGCGAATTTCCCGGACATTATATAGCCATATTTCTTGAGGTTTTCCTAGCTGGAGAAGTGTCAATTATATACATTTATAGCTGACGGCACAACAGTCCGAAACTAATTGCTATCTACTTGTACTTACTCTGATTTACGCGTAACATTGCAGCTGCTAACTTTCCCGTTAGCCAGTGTTGATTCAATGTTTATTGTGCAATATGTGCACATTACCCTCGATCTTGTGCTCTAAGTGTGAACTATGTATACGGCCCGTGGGCATGCATGAGCATCTCGGGTCACATCACGATTCGTACATCTTCTTTCGTGGGCGGCAGTTTGGAGCAGGGGGCGGCACGAAACTAGTGTGCAGTCGCTACTCGATTGCGTAGCGGGCCAGCTTGTTGTAGAGCGCGCGGCGGCTGATCCCGAGAATCTGCGCAGTGCGCAAACGGTTGTTGTCGGTCGCCCTCAGCGTCCGGGCGATCATCTCCCTCTCCACTTCCTCCAGTGTCACCCCGATGCGGAAGCTCACTGTGCTGGCACCGCTGCCACCCGGGGCCCGCAAGCGCACGGGCAGGTGTTCCGGCCTGATGATTTCACCTGTGCACAGCAGCACGGCGCGCTGCAGAACATTGCGGAGTTCCCGCACGTTGCCCGGCCAGGGATAGGCTTCGAGCATGCTGGTGGACTCGGGGGTCAATCCGGCTACCCTTTTCTGATAGGACTGGTTGTAGCGCTGGATGAAATGGCCGGCCAGCCTCGGGATGTCGCCACGACGGTCCTTGAGCGGTGGCAACCCGATGCGGAACACGTCCAGGCGGAAGTAGAGGTCGTCGCGGAAGGAACCTTCGCGCACCAGCGTGGCAAGGTCAGTGTTGGTCGCCACCAGAAGCCGGATGTCGGCGCGGATCTGATGGGTGCTTCCGAGCCGGCGCAGGAGCCGGTCTTCGAGGAAGCGCAGCAGGCTGATCTGTTCCCGGTCTTCGAGCGCGGCGACCCCGTCGAGAAAGACCGTTCCCCCCGTCGCCTGCTCGAAACGACCCGGATGGGCCCGGTCCGCCCCTGAGAACGCTCCCTTCTCGTAGCCAAAGAGCTCGCTGGCCACCATCTCAGGCGGAATACCCCCAGCGTTGAGCGTCACGTAGGGGCCTTCGCGTCGAGCGCTCTCCCGGTGGATGGCTCGCCCCACCAGGTCCTTCCCGGTGCCGGTCTCCCCCTGAATCAGCACCGGGATGTCGGTGGCCGCCGCCTGCCGTATGCTGCGGTAGACTTCCTGCATCTGTTCCGACTGCCCCACCAGCTCGTCGAACCCGTCGTCTTCCCCCTTCAGGAGCAGGTTCTCGCCCACCGTGGGCCGCTGCTCCCAGGCGCTCTCCAGCAGCAGTCTGAGCTCATCGTCTGCCACCGGCATCCTGGCGTACTGGTAGGTGCCGGCGCGCAGGACGGTACGCACGATCGCCATGTGCTGGGGCTCGAGCAGGAACAGCACCTGCGTGATCGGACACCGGTCCGCCAGGACCTCCAGCGTCTCGACCCCCTCGTCGCTGTCGCGGAACTGCTGACTGCTGACCAGCAGGATCTCGAATGTCTCGCTCTCGAAGCGGTCCAGTACCCGGTCGAGACTGCCTTCCCAGGCCACCTCCGAGCTGCGGCTTCCCAGTAAAGTATCGACCCGGCGCTTGAGTTCGAGATTCCTGCAGACGGTCAGGATGCGCATGGCTTCAGTCCATTGATTCGGGCGGCCCCTCCAACTCCATGGCTGGCAGGCACCCCGACTGCTTCTTCAGGACCTGCGTACGGCGCTGTCGCGACGCTTGAGCATGTCGGCTTCCATCGCACTGGGATAGCGCGGCGGCAGGGAGGAGACCTCGCTCAGCTTCTGCAGGTCGTCAGCACCGAGCGTCAGATCGATGGCGCGGAGGTTGGCCAGCAGCTGCGCCATGCTGCTGGCCCCGACAATGGCCGAGGTGATCCCCGGCTGCTCGATCACCCAGCGCACGGCGGCCGCGCCCGGCGGGCAGCCCGCCCGCTCCGCGACCTCCAGCAGGCAGCGCAGGGTGTCGTCGCAGTTGGCCGCGAAGTAGGCCTGCGGATAGGCCCAGCCCTCCTCGCTGCGGGACCCGGCTACCGTCCGTTCTCCCGGAGCGTACTTGCCGCTTAGGAAGCCGCCGGCAAGCGGCGCCCAAACCACGACTCCCACCCCCTTCTCCGTGCAGAGCGGGATCAGCTCCTGCTCGATATCGCGCACCACCAGGCTGTACTGGGGCTGGTAACACTCGATCCGGGACAGACCATGGGCGGTGCTAGTCCACAACGCGTCGCAAAGGCGCCAGGCTTCGTAGTTGCTGCAGGCCAGGTAGCGCACCTTGCCCTGGCGCACCAGGTCGTCCACCGCTCTGAGCATCTCCTCCAGCGGCGTCTGCACGTCGACGTGGTGGATGTAATAGAGGTCTACATAGTCCATCTCGAGCCGGCGCAGGCTCGCCTCGATCGCCTGCATGATGTGGGCCCGCGACATCCCCGAGTCGTTGGGGCCCTCCCCCATCGGGTTGAAGAACTTAGTCGCCACCACCGCCTGCTCGCGCTTACCCTTCAGCCCCTTGCCCAGCAGCACCTCCGAATCGCCTTCGCTGTAGGAGTTGGCGGTGTCGAAGAAGTTGATCCCGCGGTCCAGGGCTGCTGAAACCATCTTGGCCGACTCCGCCTCGTTGGCCGAGCGGCCGAAGGTCATCGTGCCCAGGCAGATCGACGAGACCTTCAGGCCCGTGCGGCCCACGTTCCGGTATTCGATCACTTCCAGACCTCCTCGAAGAGGCGCAACCAGTTGCCGCCCAGAATACCCCTGATCTCGTCGTCCGAGTAACCCCGCCGCTGCAGCGCAGCAGCCAGGTTGGGCAGATCGTCCGGGGATTCGAGGTCATCCGGATAGAGCTTCATCTCGTCCCACTGCACGTTCGGATCCTGGAAGATGGCCGGGTACGAACTCCCCTGCTGCGAGCCGATGTAGCGCCAGAACGACTTCGGCTGGTCCTGGGTGAAGTCGATGCCGAAACCCACGTGATCCGGGCCGATGCGCTGCACCATGTCGTCGATGGCGTCGATGAAGTCGTCGAGCGTCGAGGTGAACTGGGTCTTGAGGAAAGAGCAGATCGCCGTCGCGCCGACCACGCCGCCGCGCTCGGCCAGCAGCCGCACCGCCTCGTCGGTCTTGTTGCGCGGCCGGTCGAAGTAACCCTTGCAGTTGGCGTGGGTGACCGCCACCGGTTTCTCGGAGTGCTCGATCGCCTCCATCGTCGAGCGTTCGCCCACGTGCGACAGGTCGACCAGAATGCCGAGGCGGTTCATCTCCCTGACCGCGTCGCGGCCGAAGTTGCTCAGGCCGCCGTTGGCCGCCTCGTAGCAGCCGTCGGCCACCAGGCTGCGCTCGTGGAATGAGAGCTGGATGATGCGCACTCCGAGAGCGTGGAATACGGCCAGGTGGCCCAGGTCATTCTCGATCGGCGTGGCGTTCTGGAAGCCGAGGATTACCCCGGTCCTGCCGCTCTCCTTGGCCGCGAGAATATCCTCGGTAGAATGCACTGGCATCACCGTATCGGCGCGCTCCTCGTAGCACCCGAGCCAGGCCTGGATCTCGGCCAGCGTCTCCTGGTAGTTCTCCCAGGTCGCGATGGTGGCGTTGATCGCGGTGACTCCGCCATTCTTCAGGCTGGCGAAGACCGCCGGGCTGTTCCAGTTACTCACGTTCAGTCCGTCGATCACGATGCTCTCGTCGTAGAGCCGGCGGGCCGCATCTGCGTCGGCCATGTCAGGACACCTCTTCGTGTGCGATCGCGTAACGCTGCAGGGCCCCCTCGTCGATCTCGCAGCCCAGTCCCGGCTTGGTCGGCGTCGGCACGAACCCATCGACGAACTCGATCGGCTCGGCGATCAGGTCATCCTCCCGCGTCCAACTGCCGACGAAGTCGGAAGCCATCGTGCAGTTGGGCGCCGCGGCGGCGGCATGGACGTAGGAGGTGTCGACGATGCCCAGGTCGTTGCCCGAGCCGTGCCAGCAGGGCAGGCCGGCTGCGGCGGCCACCGCGGCGTTGCGCTGGAAACCGACCAGGCTGCCCCCGAGGTTCACGCAGTCGACAACGCCGCGTCCGGCGTCGGCCTGCAGCGCCCGCACAACGCCGGGGCCGTCGCCCAGGTGCATCGCCAGCGGAAACGGAATCGCCCCATGGATCATCTCGTAGCCTTCGATGTCCGACTTGGGAATGGGATCTTCGAAGACCTCCACGTTGTCCAACGGGGCCAGCTCTGCCGCCAGCGCGATAGCCTGTTCGGCGGTGTAGAAGCGCTCGTTCGGGTCGACCGTGACCTTGAACTCCGGGCCGGCTACATCCCGCATCGCCTCGAGTCGGTCGAACATCGGTTCTTCCAGCTTGCACTTGATCTTCACCCCTTTGAACCCGTGCTCCAGCGCCCGCTCCACGGCCCGCTTGCCGTCCTCGGGCGTCTGGTGGCCCATCCAGTAGTCGGCCCGCACCCGCTCGCGCACGGCGCCGCCGAGCAGGGCGTGCACGGGTAACAACCGGATCCGCCCGACCAGGTCGAACACCGCCATCTCGTAGGCTTCGTAGAGCGGACCGGTGCCGACCTGCAGCTTCCGTTCCGACCCGTCCGCGGGAGCCGCGTAGATGTTCTGCAGGGTAATCGCCTCCGGGTCGCGGCGTAGCAACAGCCGCGCGCCGGCGATCGCCTCTTCGATCGCCGGCCCCCGGCCCGCCTCGCCGATACCGTAGTATTCGGTGTCAGTCTCTACCCGGACGATCTGCTTGGGCACCTGGTCCCAGCCGGTCGCGGGCACGTACTCCGGACTGTGCACCCGTCCGGGGATGGTGGGCACGACCACTGTCCACACGTTGATCGAAGTTATCTTCATCGTCGCCTCCCTCAGCCACCTAGGCTGAAAAGCTCGCTCCTGGCCAGTCGCCTGATAACCTCCGAGTAATGCAAGGTCTCGGCCGGGCTCGCGGGCGCTACCTGCGTCGGTCTGCGGATTGCGAACTCGGCCCGGTCGAGCTCGTTGTACATCACGTAGGCCAGCTGCAGCCGCTCGACCGCGAACGCCCCGTCGGACTCGCCATCCGGATAGAGGATCGGTCCAACGTCGACCTGAAAGCGCTGGTCGGGCGGGTGGATGTTCACGTAGGAAATAGGGTAGTCGAGAACGACAGCGCCGTCCTCACTGGCGATGGTCGTGCGCCCGACCATCGGCTCACCGCCCAGGGTGGCCTCGATGATGTCGTCGACCGTGCGCAGCGGTCGCACCCCCACCCGGCGCAGCGCGAAGCTGAGCGCCGTCCAGTTGGCGTCGCTACCGTCAAAGCTCTTGCGGGCGACCGTCATCTCGCCGGCCTGGACCACATCGCGCTCGTGGTTGGCGAACTTCTTGAGCAGCGACGAGTCGTCGGCGCTGAAGATGATGCAGACCTCCGCGGTCGGCTCCTGGGCGATGCCGCGCTCCTGGTACATGTACTCGCCGATGCATTCCTTGCCCAGGAAGTACTCCCGCTCACCGCCATCGCCGTCTGGCAGGGCACACCGCGCCAGCAGCTGGGTGCGGCATGTGTTGCGCTCCACCCCGTCGCTGGCCGCCGTGTTGATGGCGAAACTGCGGGTAAAGTCCAACCGCTCTTCGTTTTCCACAGACGTCTCCCAGTTCAGCCCCTGATGTCGGTTTCGCCGACTAGATCCTGCGCCTCGATCATCCGGCTGTAGAGCCCGCCCAACGCCAGCAGTTCCTCGTGCGCACCCGCCTCCACCACCCGGCCAGCGTCCATCACCACCAGGCAGTCGGCATTGCGCACCGTCGAGAGGCGGTGGGCGATCACCAGCGTGGTGCGGTCACTCAACAGCCGCGCCACCGCCTGCTGAATCAGCAATTCAGTGCGGGTGTCGACCGCCGAGGTGGCTTCGTCGAAGATCAGGATCGGCGCATCCTTGAGCAGCGCCCGCGCAATCGCCAGCCGTTGCTTCTGTCCCCCCGACAGGCGCACGCCGCGCTCACCGATGATGGTGTCGTAGCCGTTCGGAAGGTCGCGGATGAATTCCTCGGCGTTGGCCGCCTGCGCCGCCCGCTCCACCTCCTCCCGCGTCGCCTCCGGCCGGCCGAACAGGATATTCTCGATCACCGTGCCGTGGAAGAGGAAGACGTCCTGCTGCACCGTGGCGATGTGGCCGCGCAAATAGTCCAGCGGCAGCTGCCGGACGTCGTGGCCGCCGGCCAGGATGCGACCCCGCTGCGGATCGTAGTAGCGGGGCAGGAGACTCGAGATCGTCGTCTTGCCGGCACCGGTGTGGCCGACCAGCGCCACCACCTGCCCTTCCTCGATGCGGAAGTCGACGTCCTGCAGCACCGGCAGCTGCGGGTCGTAGCCGAAGGTCACGCCGTCGAAAGTAACGTCCCAGGCATGCCTCTCTGCCGGCGCAGCCGCCCCCGGCGCGTCGACGATGTCCGATTCGATTGCCAGCAACTGGAAGACGCGGTCGGTGCTCACGCTGGCGCGCTGCAGCTGGTCGTTCATCGACGCCAGGGTCAGGAACGGCTGGTAGATGTGGCCGACGTAGAGGATGAAGACGAACAAGTCGGGCAGCGCGATGCGCCCCTCCAGCGCCGCGCTCCCGCCGCTGAGGATGACGAGGACGATGCCGATACCGGCCACCGACTCGATCAGGCCGGCCGGAATCAACGACATCATGTTCGCTTCGATGGAAGCGTCGCGGAATTCGCGGCTGCGGCGCTCCACGTGGCGGCCGGCCGCCTCCTCCTGCACGAACGACTTGATCACCGTAATGCCCGACAGATTGTCCTGGATCTGCGCCACCAGCTCGGACAGCCGCGAGCGCACGCTCCGCCACTTGGTGCGCACCCGGCTGACGTAGCGATAGACGAGAAACGCAGTCAGCGGGATCGGCAGCAGCGTGATCAGCGCCAGCTCCGCATCCAGCGTGAAGAGCACCGCCAGCATTGCGGCGGGCAGGACCATCGCCAGCACCGTCTCAGGCACGCCGTGGGCGATGAAATCCTCCACTGCCTCCACGTCGTTGACCGAGCGCGCGATCAGGTTGCCGGTACGCTGGTTGGTGAAAAAGCGGTGGGGCAGCCGCTGCACGTGCCGGTAGGTCCGCAGCATCAGCCCGTGCATCACCCGGTATGAGGCAACGTGGGAGAACCGCCCGTAGCCGTAGCGGGTCACTCCCTTAAGGGCGTAGATGGCGAGCAGCGCCACAGTGAGCTCGATCATCCCGAAGCTCGTGTCGGTGGGCACGCCCTCGGTGAGCCAGACGATGAGCTGCCGGATCAGCAACGGCGGCAGCAGGTTGGCGCCGGTGAACAGGAGTCCGCAGCCGATCGAGGCGTAGAGCAGACCTCGATTTCCCTCGAGGATCTGGTAGAACTGGCGCAGGAATTTCATGACGTGAAGCTGCTGGAAGGTTCGGGAAGAACGGCCTCAATATAGGGCGAGAGAGAGGCCCGGGCGATTATGAGGCCGGCCAAGGCCAGGGGCGCTCATGCGCCCGACCGGCGGAACCATGCCATCAGCACGATCAGCGACACGGGGGCGCGCGCCTGCGAGGCCATCGCCAGCCGCAGGCCCAGCCGGTCGGCGACCAGGCCCACCGAGAGCGGCCCGATGATGGCGCCGATCACCGCCACCATCGTCAGCACCGCGAACATGGATGCACCCGCGTCGGGAAAGCGGTCGGCCGCGCCGCCCAGGATCGCCGGGAAGTTCCCTGCCAGCGCAAGGCCGGCAACGATCAGGCATGTGATGCTGAAGAAGGGGCCAAGCGGCAGCGCCGTGAGCATCAGGCTGACGGCACACAACAGCCCGGCAATGAGGAAGTAACGAGCAGAGCCGATGCGCTCCACGACGAAGCCGAACGTCAGGCGACCGATCGACATCGTCGCACCCAGCAGCAGCATCCCGACGATGGCCACCGTCCGACTCGCGCCGCCCGCCCGCTCGACGAAGTAGGGCACCCAGTTCATCGGCCCCGCCTCGGTGATGCCACTGAAGATCATCCCCCCGGCCAGCAGCAGAAAAGCCGGCTGGCGGACCACCTGTGCTACCGATGGGCCACCCCACTTCTCCCGAGTACGCCGGCCGGCCGGCGTACCTACGAACAGGCCGGCAAATCCGCAGGACAGGACCAGAACGGCCATGATCCGGTAGACGTCCCGCCATCCCAGGCCCCACTTGTGGAAACCGATGAGCGCGACCAGGATGAAGATCATGCCGACATAGTAGAAGGCGTGCAGCAGGCTGGCGACCATCGTCCGCCGCTCCGGGAACAGCGAGCAGAGCAGAGCCGTCATCGGTGCCGCCACCAATCCACGACCGAGACCTATTAGGACGGTAGCGGCTACGGCTGTGCGGAGATCGGTGGCGGTGGAGACCCACCAGATACCCACGAACTGCAGCGAGCAGCTGAGCCACAGCAGCCGCCGCAGTCCCAGACGCTCCCCGAGGAACCCGGAGAACAGCATCACGCCGGCGACCCCCCAGAAGCTGGCGCTGAGAAAGAGCCCCTTCTGGACGTCGCTGTGCATGCCGAGCTCGACCGCCATCTCCGTCAGGGAGGTCGCCGGCGTGACGACGTGAGCCGACCCGGTGAACATGACGTAGCAGCACAGCGCGAGCACGGCGCGCGGCGAGATCCTGCCGGTATCGTTCACGGTCCAGACATGGGTTCGGGTTGCTCCGGAGCGAGGGGGGACGCTACACGGGATCCTGCCACCAGTCAAATCGCCGACGCCCGGGTTGCGCCCGCGCCCGACCCCGCTCGACATTCAGGCTGTGGATTCTACGTGCAAGCAGGGGAGGGCGCGATGAAACGCCGCCGCACCATCTACTTCAACGACACCCGCCATTTCTACCTCTACGCCCTCGAGCCACCGCTGTCGATGGAGGAGCTGTGGCTGCCCGTCGACGAGGTCGCCGGCACCAGCGTCGATACCTTCGCCCTCGCCGTCGAGGGCGGCTCCGGCCTGTTCTACCCGACCAGGGCCGGCGACCGCTTCACCGACCGCCAGGAGGTCGGCTCCTATACCTGGAGGGCAGTGAAGATCCTCGAGGATCTCGACAAGCGCGGCATCGATCTCCTTGCCGCACTCATCGACCGCGCCCACAGTCGCGGCCTCGATTTTTTCGCCAGCCTGCGCATGCACGGGCACCAGACGATGGAGCCCGCGATCCAGGTGCGCAACGGCGGGATCGGCCTCGGCGACGAGGGCGTGCGCGATCACCTCCTCGGGGTCATCGGCGAGCTCCTTACCAATTACGACACGGAGGGCATCGAGCTCGACCTGGCGGCACCGGGGGGCACCGCCTTTCACTTTCCGGTGGACCAGGGGCCCGAGTACGCACCGCTCCTCACGGAATACCTGGCCGGCATCGCCGCCATCGCCCGCAGCCGCAAAGGCAAGCCGGCGTTGCTCGGCGTCCGCGTCTACCCGACCGAGGCGATGAACCAGCGGCACGGCATGGACGTGCACACCTGGCTGGCGGAGGGCATCGTCGACTGGGTCATGCCCATGTTCTATCCCTATTTCGTCCTCGACTGCGACATGCCGATCGAGTGGCTGACCGCGGCGGCGGCGGACGCCGGCGTTTCCGTCTACGCCCGACTCCAGCCCTGGATCCGCGACGACAGCACCGGCGCCCTTGCCCGCGTCCACGCCGATTCCGAGACCCTGCGTGGCGCCGCCTGCAACTTCCTGCACAAGGGCTGTGACGGTATCTACGCCCACTCGATGAGCTGGCCGCTCGGCGCCCTGGAACGTGGCGTGCTGACCGAGCTCGGACATCCCGAGGTCATGGCGGGCCGGTCGAAGCGCTACCTGCTGCGGCGGCGGCAGGAGGAGGCGGCAGCGCTCGGCTACGACGCGGCGCTGCCATTCGAGATAGCGAAAACCGGCCCGGACGCAGGTCGAGCGGTAGCGCTCTACGTCGCCGACGACCTGCCGGATGCGGGGGATCGCATCGAGCGGATGACCCTCACCATCGGCGCCAGGAACACGGTGGCCGCGGACACCTTCGACCTGCGGGTCAACGGCGCGCCGGGCGGCGGCGAACCGGTTTCCATCCGGCCGCGGGACCCACTGACGCCATACGACGGGCTGACACGGCAGTGGGTAATCGATCCGCAGCTGTTCCGCCGCGGCGCCAACAACCTGGAGCTCGCTCTGGCTTCCCGGCCGACCGATCTCGCGGGTACAGTAAGCATCGAAGAGATCGAGCTATTCGTCGAGTACAAGCTGTACGTTCCTGGCTGACTCACCGGAGCGAATACTTTGGTCGACAGACGAGAAGATCAGTCTGCTCAGGCATCCCCCGCCGAGGACCTGCACTGGGGCAGCTCATACCTGTGTAAGGCGATCCAGGATGTCTGCCAGGAGATGGGCAGACGTTCCAGGACGTCCGCCAGGAGATGTAGAGTTGCGCTCCCTCCGCCAGAGTGCGGACAATCGCTTCTAGGTGCTGATGGATACGATGGTCACCATGACAGGCGTCAACCTCGCCGCCGTCAAGGCGTAGCCGACGTCCCCTCGGTAGTCTGTCCCCACTCGACCCGGCACCCTATACTTCCCGGCGCGCACCGTTAGTCAGGAAGACCCCCATGCCAAACAAGTACTCCGTCATCCTGTGCACCCTGGCCACCGACGGCGTCGACGTCTGGGAAACGCCGCGCGAGGTCCTCGAGCCGATCGCCGAGGCCGGCTACGACGCTATCGCCGTCGACGCCGAACCGGACAAGATCCCAATGGACAAGTTCGACGAGGTGCGTGCCCTCGCCGATTCGTTGGGCCTGCGCATACCGGCCCTGATCTGCGCCTGGGGCGCCTGGCACGCCGGCGAGGAGCGCAACCTGGCCTCCAGCGACGAGGGAGGGCGCTCGCACGCGGTCGAATACACGAAGAAGTGCATCGACCTGGCCTCCACCTTCGACAACCCGCCGATGCTCGAGATCGACGCCGCCGACGAGGCCAATGAGTACCCGGTGGCTTCGACTCCGCGCCACGAGCTGCGCCGCAACTTCGTTCGGTCCGCCATCGAGATCTGCGACTACGCCCAGGAGCGCAACGTGCCGATCGCCATCGAGCCAATCAACCGCTTCGAGGGCATCTGCGGGTTTCTCAACAGCATGGTCGAGGCCCGCAGCATCGCCGACGAGGTCGGTCGCGGCCTGGGCGTGATGGCCGACTTCTTTCACGTCAATATCGAAGACGGCCCGGTCACCGAGTCGCTGCGACTGGCCGGCGATAAGCTCATGCACATCCACCTCGCCGACAGCAACCGCCAGGCGCCGGGAACAGGCCACATCGACTTCCTCGACGTCCAGCGCACGCTCAACGCCATGAGCTATGACGGTTACTTCGCGGTCGACAGCGTGCCCGTAAAGCCGGACTGGAAAACGCTCCTGCGCGACTCGATCACCTTCATGAAGCAGGTCGAGCAGACTGTCGCACTGCAGGAGCAGATCGATGGCGAGTTGCGACAACGCTCCGGCATGTGACCTCATCTGTTTCCCATGCCCGACGCGAGCGCGAGCGCCGGCCGCCTGACGACGGCCCAGATCGACCACTTCGAGACTTTCGGCTTCCTGCTGCTGCGCCAGGCGTTCTCGCCGGCGGAGATGGAACACATCGTCGAGCAGGCCGAAGTGCGGTGGTCCGAGCTGCGCGGCGCCGACCCGCAGCTGAGCAGCACGACCCAGCTCGTGGAGGAGAGACCGAGCCTGGCCGCCCTCATCACCGACAACCGCATCTATCAGCCGATGGCTCAGCTGCTGGGAGCTGACTTCATCTGGAACGGCTCGGAGTACCACGATGAGGAGTATCCCACTGCCGCGGCCCATCACTGGCATGCCGACCGACCTGGACCGCGCGAGGCCAGCTACCGCCGCATCAAGATCATGTTCTACCTGGAGCCAAAGCGCCGCAACGAGGGGGCGCTGCGGGTCATCCCGGGCTCGCACCGCGACCCACTGCACAGCGAGCTCCTGAGTTTTCAACTCGCCCACGTCCTCCCCGATCCCAGCTTCTTCGATCTCGATGGCCGCGATGTTCCCTGCTTCGCCCTCGAAACCAGTCCGGGAGACGTCGCCCTGTTCAGCCAGAGCCTCTACCACGCGGTCTACGGTAAGCTCGGCCGGCGGCGCTACCTGGGCCTGAAGTTCGCCGCGCGCCCGACCACGGATGAGCATCTCGCTTCGCTGCGACGCACAACCTCGGCTCCGTTCGAGCCGCATCCCATCTTCCTCGATGCCGCGTCACCCCGCCTCGCGCGGATGGTGGAGGGTCTGCCGCAGCAGGCCGGGAAGGCGCAGCGCCTCACTGCTCAGTACACTAATCCCTACGCCCGCTAGCGCGCGATGTCCCTGACCCAAAATCAAGTGGCCCACTTCGACGCTTCCGGCTTCCTGCTGCTGCGCCAGTTGTTCGCGCCGGCGGAGATGCGTCGGATCAGCGAAGCAGCCGCCCCTATGTCACCCTCAAGTAAGCCGCCAGACCCACCGCCGACGCGCACCTGGCCTCTCTTTACTACTATTCACCCTACGCCTTCACCGCCCACGGCCTGTTCGCCACCAGCGAACACCCGAGAGTCCGCAGCATGGTCGATGGGCTGGTCGCCCTGAAAGCCCCTGCCCCCGCCGCGCGCGAGAAGAGAGGAGTACGAGAGTGGTCGACGACACGACATTGAACGAGGTGAAGGAGCATTTTCAGCAGGATGGATTCGCCCCGATGCCCGGCTTCGTGGGCGCCGAGGAAGTGGCACAGGTCAACGAGCGCGTGGATCGCTACATCGCCGACGTCCTCCCCGGCCTGCCCACCTCGGAAGCCCTCTTCGAGGACGCCGACGATCCCGAGTCGCTGATGCGGCTAAGTCACATGGAAAAGCACGACGGTTTCTTCGCGTCCTGGTACCACGACGCGCGCTTCACCGGGGCCGCGGCAGCCCTGCTCGGCGACGACATCGTTTACACCTCCGTGCAGCTCTTCGACAAGCCCCCACGCTTGGGCAAGATCACGCCGCCGCACCAGGACGGCTTCTACTTCATGCTCGAGCCCAACGAGGCGATCACGCTGTGGATCTCCCTGCACCCCAGCGATGGCCAGAACGGCTGCATGCACTTCGTAGCCGGCTCACACCGGCGCGGCATCCGCCCTCACCAGCGCTCCAACGTGCTTGGTTTCTCCCAGGGCATCACCGACTTCGGCGCCGATGACGAGGCCGCCGAGGTGGCGGTCGAGACCCGTCCCGGCGACGTGATCGCGCATCATTCCATGACGATTCACCGAACCGGTTCGAACCCCACCGAGCGCCGTCGCCGGGCGCTGGGACTGGTCTATTTCGCCAAGCGCGCCCAGCACGACGCCGAGCGCGCCGCCGCCTACCAGGAAGAGCTCTACAAGGCGTGGGAGGAAGCGGGCAAGATCTGAGAGGAAGGGGGAAACCGGGCACCATGCCGCCGTCACTGCCCCTGCTGGCCCGACCCTCTCCAGTTCAGTTGATTATGGCCTGAATCACAGGAGTCAGTCAGATGCTTTCCCGTGCCGACATGGTCGGTTCCTGGGCCGGCCTGCCGGTGCCCTGGGACGCGAATTTAGAACTCGACGAGCAGCTCTACCGGAAGAACCTCGAGCGCACCTGCGCCGCCGGCGCGCCCGGGATCTACACCGCCGGCAGTACCGGCGAGTTCTACGCCATGGAGTTCGACGAGTGGAAGCTGATTACCCGCGTCACCGTCGAGGAGTGCAGGAAGGCCGGCGTGCCCGTTATGATCGGCATTACCTCCACCTACACCCTCGGCGCCCAGCGCCGAGCCGCCTACGCCGCCGAGCTCGGCGCCGACGCGGTGCAGGTCGCGTTGCCCTTCTGGATCGAGCTGGACGGTCCCGCCGCGGTCCGGTTCTTCTCCGACTCGGTCAAGGCCTGCCCCGGCCTTGCCCTGACCATCTACGAGACCATGCGGGCAAAGAAGGCGCTCACGGTCGAGGAGCACCGCGCCGTCGCCGACAACACCGGCTGTTACCTGGCGGTCAAGGCGAACGAGAACACCGTCGGCTGCACGCCGGAGGGCTGCCGGCAGTTGAGCGAGTTCGTCAACGTCTGGGTCAGCGAGGAGCTCTGGTCCGAGCTGGGCCCCTGCGGCGCCATCGGCTGCGCCAGCGCCCTGTTCTACACCAACCCCCGCATCACCCGGCTGATGTTCGACCTGCTGCGGCAGCAGCAGTGGGACGAGCTCAGGCCATGGACCGACAAGGTGGAGCGCCTGATCGGCGAGGGTCTGAAGCCCTTCACCGACAAGGGTTACACCGATACCGCCTACGACCACCTGCAGGGCCTGGTGGCCGGTTTCCTGACCATGCACCCGCGCTCCCGCGCACCCTACGTGAGCGCATCCCCAGAAGATGTGGAGCAGTTCAGGCGGTGGCTGGCCGAAAACATGCCGGAATTCCTGAAACTCTGAGATCTCGAGGAGGAGACGTGTCATGACACAACGACTGGAAGGCAAGGCCGGCATCGTCACCGGCGGCGCCACCGGCCTGGGCGGCGGCTGCGTGCGCAAGCTGGCGACCGACGGCGCCAGGATCCTGATCGTCGACATCGATGAGGCAGGGGCCGCCGCCATGGCCCAGGAGATCAACAGCAGCGGCGGCACGGCTGCTGCCATGACCGGCGATGTCGCCCGGGAGGAGACGGCGGTGGCCATGGTCGAGCGCTGCATGAACGAATTCGGCCGCCTCGATATCCTCGTGCAGAATGCCTACGGCGTCGCCGGCTTCTCCGACGGCAGCGCCACCGAAACCAGCCTGGAATCCTGGCAGCAGGGTATCGGCCTGCTCGTCGGCGCCCTCTTCCTCGGCGCCAAGCACGGCGTCCCCGCGATGGAGGAATCCGGCATGCCCCCGGGCTACGACCCGGGACCGTGGCAGGGACGGGGCTTGCGCAGCGGTACGCCGCCGCCTATGGAGATCGGTCGTATCGTCAACATGTCCTCGGTACACGGCCTCCTGCAGGCCGCCGGGTTCATGATCTACGAGACCGGCAAGGCCGCTGTGAACGGCCTCACCCGCCAGATGGCCGTCGACTTCGGGCCCCGCGGCATCACGGTCAACGCCATCGCTCCCGGTCACATGGTCACGGAGAACCTGGAGACGCTGTGGGCCGACGCCGGCAACGAGAAGGGATTCCACCTCGGCGAGCTGCAGTACCCGGTGCGGCGCATGGGCGTGCCGGAGGACATCGGCAACGCCGTCTCCTTCCTCTGCTCGGCCGAGGCCTCGTTCATCACCGGCGTGATCCTGCCGGTGGACGGCGGGCACAGCATCCAGCTGCAGGAGAACATCGTCTACGAGCTCCGGGAGTACATCCACCGCAACCCGGACCTGCTCACGTTCTTCGACGGCACCTCGTTCGAAGCCGCGCCGCGCCTCTGAGTCAACGTCAATGCCTCCGCACACGGTTCGGGCTGACGAGATAGAGCGGCAGGGCCGGCCGGCGCGTCTGAAGAGGTTCGTACGTGATCCATATCGATCCCCTCGAACGCCTGCGAGCCAGCTCCGACGCGCCAGCCGAACTGGCCGAGTCGGAGCTGCCAACCCTCGTAGTCCGCAGCACCGACCACCCCGGTCTGCTCTGGTCCCTGCGCCTGGCCGAGTTCTTCGGTGACGCCAACGGCGCATTCGGCTATCAGCCGAATGCCGAGTGGATCGACGATGGTGACGGCGGGCTCTCCTATCGGGACAGCCCGGTCAGCGCGCGGTACGAGCGCGCGGGCACCTGCTCATGTGCGGTTTCCGTCGGCGAAGAGGCCTGCCGCTTCGAACTGGCCGTCACCAACCGGTCCGCTGGGGTGTGGCAGGACTGCTGGGCGTGGCTTTGTCTTATCCATCGCTGGGCCCAGTCTTTCCAGGCCAACTGCGAGTTGCCGGCCGGCCCGCCGAACTCGCCCTGGACGCCGGTCAACGCGCTCCCGGCCCCGCTCGAGAGATGGCTGAAATGGTGCCCGGTCGCAGGACACGAAGAGACCGCCAGCCGCATCGGGACGGGCAGCCATCGCTGGTAGCCCCACATCCGGGCAACTGCCGGCGCCGTGCGCGCCTGGAGGATCGTTGGCGACGAGCAGCAGATCATCCAGCTTTCCTCTCCCGACGCCGTCCTCCTCGGCTGGAGCCACTGGCCCTGCACCGACATGGGGCTCTGTTTCGGCGATCTGGGTATCGGGGAGACGGGTCGCGTTGCCGGTGAGCTCCGTCTCGTCACCAGGTCGTTCGATCCGGTCTGAGGAGCCGCTGCCGAATGACGGCCACCGGCCCGCAGATCGACGTATACTTTAACCGGGACGTCGCCAGACCCGCGATCCCCGGTCTCCACCAGGCCCCTAGCAAACCCGGTACGAGGACGTAGCGATCGGCACCCCGCTCACACCGCCCGATATTCCCAGGCTGCGCGAACCCGCTCCCGATGCGATTACCGCCACCCTGCAAGATGAAATGGGTGCGGACGAGGAGATCCTGATCCAGGTCCACACGGACCTGACCCCCACGCACGACTTCGGCCGCCAGTGGGTTGCCGTCACCTCCCACCGCGTCATAGTGGCGCCCGACGAGAGCGGCAAGGGTACCGTGGAACTGCGGATCCCCCACATCGCGGCGGCCCGCACCGAGGCGATCGTCGGCGGCGGCCGGCTCAAGATCGAGCGCCCGGATGGTCCGCCCATCGTCGTGCCGTATTCGAGCTCCCAGGCGGTCAAGTTCTCCGAGGTGGCCCGCGGAATCGAGCAGCTGCGCAAGGGGGAGCCGTTCCACATCAACCCCACCCTCGAGCGCAACCGCTGCGAGAAGTGCGGCCGGCTGCTGCCGGAGAAGGACGGCATCTGTCCGGCCTGCATCCGCAAGCTGAGCACGCTCAAACGGATCGCCTCCTTCCTGGCGCCCTACAAGGGCCGGGCGGCCATCCTGGCGGTCGCCTCGATCGCCACCACCACCGCCGAGTTGATGCCGCCGCTGGTGACCCGGCGCCTGGTCGACGACGTCCTGGAGCCAGTCGTGGTCGGCGCCGCCAATCTCGACGAGCGTTACGAGCTGCTGGGTATGCTCGTGCTGGCGCTGATCGGTGTCAGGATCTTGAGCTGGGGCGCCGAGCTTGTCCACCACTGGGTGGTGGCCTGGCTCGGGGCGCGGGTGACCACCGACATCCGCGCCCGGCTCTATCGCCGGCTGGAGATGCTGTCGCTGCAGTTCTACGACAAGCGCTCGCCCGGCAGCCTCATCTCCCGCGTCTCACGGGACGCCGAGATGATGCAGGACTTCCTCGTCGATGGCCTGCCCTACCTGATCATCGAGGGGATGATCATCCTCGGCATCATCGGCTTCCTCTTCTCGATGAGCTGGAAGATTACCCTCTTCGTCCTCGTTCCGGTGCCCCTGATCATGTTGTGGAGTATCCTGTTCTGGCGCCGGATGCGCGGGATCTTCCGCAAGCACCACCACGGCTGGTCGCAGCTGGGCGCCCGCCTCAACGAGGCGCTGCACGGGGTGCGGGTGGTCAAGGCCTTCGCCCAGGAGCCGCGCGAGCTCGAAGCCTTCACCCAGCACAACGAGTACCTGGCCGTGGCCAGCCGCCGCACCCACCGCAACTGGATTGCCCTCTGGTCGACGATGAGCCTGGTCACCGGGCTCGGCATCCTCATCGTCTGGTTCTTCGGTGGTCTCGAGGTGCTGCGGGGCGAGCTGACGCTCGGTACGCTGATGGCCATCTACTACTACATCTGGATGGTCTACGGCCCGCTGGAATGGTTCGCCGAGGTCAACACCTGGATGACGCGGGCGTTCGCCGGGGCCGAGCGGGTGTTCGAGATCATCGACACCCCCCCCGAGGCCTACGAGGATCCGGACGCCATCACCCTGCCCGCCATGCAGGGCCGGGTGCGGTTCGACGACGTGACCTTCGGCTACGACAAGAGCAAGCCGGTCCTGCATGAGATCGACCTGGAGGTGGAGCCGGGCGAGATGATCGGTCTGGTCGGCCGTTCCGGAGTAGGCAAGACCACCACCATCAATCTGGTGAGCCGGTTCTACGACGTCGACCGCGGCCGGCTGTCGATAGACGGTGTCGACATCCGCAAGATCAGGCTGCACGACCTGCGCTCGCAGATCGGCGTCGTGCCCCAGGAGCCGGTCCTGTTCTCCGGCACCATCGCCGACAATATCGGCTACGGCAATCCAGATGCTTCGCTCTCCGAGATCATGGAGGCGGCGCGCGCGGCAAACGCACACCAGTTCATCATGGCCAAAACCGATGGCTACGACACCCCGGTCGGGGAGCGCGGCGCCGGTCTTTCCGGCGGTGAGCGCCAGCGCATCGCCATTGCCCGGGCCATCCTCCACGATCCCAAAGTACTGATCCTCGACGAGGCCACTTCGTCTGTCGACGTGGAGACCGAGAAGCAGATCCAGGAGTCGATCGGCCGCCTGGTCGAGGGACGAACCACGTTCGCCATCGCCCACCGGCTCTCGACCCTGCGCAACGCCCACCGCCTGGTCGTGCTGGAGGGCGGACGGATCGTCGAGATCGGCACACACGACGAGCTCTTGCAACGGGACGGTCGCTTCGCCGAGCTCCTGCGGCTGCAGCGCGACGTATCCGAAATTATCGCGCTCGCGGAGTGATAGTGACCGCTTCCACCGTAGCCGGCCCCTACGTCGAAGATCCGCCGCCCTCCGTCGCCCGCAAGCTGGACGGGGTGCGGGATACCGCAGAGGTGGTCCATATCCAGGTCGCCACCGACATGCTCGACGGCCAGGTCTTCGGCGAGCGCTGGCTGGTGGCGACCGACCGGCAGCTTTACCTCATCCCGGTGGACGGAGTCGATGCCATCCTGCAGCTGCCCCTGGCCCAGGTGCAGGGCGCCGCGGTCCAGCAGCTGATCGGTGGCGGCATTCTCGAGATCGCCCGCAACGAAGGTCCACCCGAGCGCCTGCACTACAGCAACTCCCTGCACCCCAAGTTCGTCGAGGTGGCCGCCGCCATCGGCCGGCTGATGGCGGGGGACGATCCCGAACTCCCGACCATCGTCGAGCGCACCCGCTGCGACACCTGTCAGCGCCTGCTGCCGGAGAAGGACGGCTTCTGCCCATTCTGCCTGTCCAAGTGGTCCACCTTCAAACGGATCGCATCATTCCTGCTGCCCTACCGGTCGCGCGTCCTCGGCCTGATGCTGGGATCGATCGCCGCGACCGGACTGGGCCTGCTGCCCCCCTACGTCATCAAGCACATCATCGACGACGTGCTGACCCCAGGTTTCGAGGGCAGCCTGTCTTTCGCGGATGGGCTGCAGCTCCTCTCGCTGCTGGTGGGCGGACTCCTGGGCGCGCAGCTGCTGCAGTGGGGCGCCGAGCTCTTCACCGGCATCATGCGCGCCGACCTCTCCGCCTGGTCGAGCAGAGATGTCCGGGCCCTGCTCTACCAGCGCCTGCAGTTTCTGCCGCTCCGGTTCTACGAGAAGCGCCAGGTCGGCAACCTGATCTCCCGTTTCATGCAGGACGCCGACCGCCTGGAGATGCTGCTGCTGTTCTTCATACCGTTCGTGATCGCCAACGTCATGCTGCTCTTCGGCGTCCTCGGGATCCTCCTCTCCATGAACTGGGAGCTCACCCTCTACGTGCTCGCCCCCACACCGTTAATCGTCGTCGCCAGTCTCAAGCGCTTCAAGCTGATGCGCCTGCACTGGGGACGCTGGGCCAACCGATGGTCCCGGCTCTCGTCCCACCTGCATGAATCGATCAACGGCATCCGCATCGTCAAAGCCTTTGCCCAGGAAGACCGCGAGGCGCGGCGTTTCGCCGCGCGCAACGAGGACCTGTTGAACGCCGTCGTGGTCGCCGAGCGGGCCTGGGTTACGCTGTACGCGATATCGAATTTCGTGATGAGCTTCGGGATCTTCTTCGTCTGGTACTTCGGCGGCCGCCGGATCCTCGACGGCGACCTGACCCTCGGGGTCCTGATGGCCTTCATCAGCTACATCTGGCAGCTCTACCGCCCCATCCAGTTCTTCACCCACGCCAACAACATGATCACCCGTGCCTTCGCCGGCGCCGAGCGCATCTTCGAGGTCATCGACGCGAAGCCGGAGCCCTTCTCCGATCCTGACGCCATCCCCCTGCCCAGCCTGGAAGGGCAGGTGGAGTTCGCCGATGTCGTTTTCGGCTACGATCCCGGCAAGCCGGTGCTCAAGGGCGTCGACCTGGCCGTCAAGCCGGGTGAGATGATCGGGCTGGTGGGCAAGTCGGGAGCCGGCAAGAGCACGCTTATCAACCTGATCTGCCGGTTCTACGACGTCGATCGCGGCACCCTCCTGATCGACGGCACCGACGTGCGCCGGCTGCGACTGAAAGATCTGCGCGGCCAGACAGGCATGGTGGCCCAGGAGTCGTTCCTGTTCAACGCCTCGATCTACGAGAACATCTCCTACGCCCGGCCCGCTGCGGACTTCGCCGAGGTGATGGCCGCCGCCCGCGCCGCCAACGCCCACGAGTTCATCGTGCAGAAGCCGGACGGCTACGACACCCGGGTGGGCGAGCGCGGTGACAAACTGTCCGGCGGCGAGAAACAGCGGATCGCCATCGCCCGCGCCATCCTCCAGGATCCCAGGATCCTGATCCTCGACGAGGCGACCTCCTCGGTCGACACGCCGACCGAGAAGAAGGTCCAGGAAGCGATCCGGCGGCTGGTCGAAGGGCGGACGACCTTCGCCATCGCCCATAGACTGTCGACGCTCAGGCACGCCGACCGGCTGGTGGTGCTGGACGGGGGCAAAGTGGCGGAGGTGGGCACGCACGACGAGCTGATGGCGCAGGAGGGGATCTTTTACGACCTGGTGCAGACTCAGCAGCAGACAACTGCGGTGATGGCGGTGGGCGGGGCTAAGGAAGGGTCGAAATAGACTCGCTACAGGCCTACCTACCCATCTGTTTGGGCCGCCCAGCGGCACCCCTCGACACCGTTCGGCAATTCGCGGAACTTCGCTGACATGATCTCCAGCGACGCCAGGAAGTCCCTGAGCCTGCGCCTGAACGACCGGTTCTTCTACGGCTGGGTCATGCTCGGTGTCGGCGGCATCGGCCTGTTCGCCAGCGGTCCGGCCCAGTCCCACACCTTCAGCGTCTTCATCACCCCCATCTGTGCCGATCTCGGCATGTCGGCGACCGCTGTCGCCTCAGCTTACGCCGGCGCCACCCTCGTCGCCTCCCTCGGCCTGCCATTCATGGGCCGGCTGGCCGACCGTTTCGGCTTTCGCATCATGACGCTGTGGATCGGGCTGCTATTCGGTTTCGCCCTGATCGCCTTCGGCCAGATCGCCAACGCCGCGATGCTGGCCATCGGCTTCGCCGCCCTGCGGTTTCTCGGCCAGGGTTCGCTCATGCTCAACAGCAACGGTCTCGTCTCCCAGTGGTTCAGCCGCAAGCGCGGTTTCGCCCTGGCCGTGGCCACCTTCGGGTTCTCCATCAGCATGGCGGTACATCCGGCGGTCGCTCAGTGGCTGATCGACCATGTCGGCTGGCGCGAATCGTGGATGTGGATGGGATTGGCGACCTGGGTGCTGGTGCTGCCGGGCGCCTTGTTCCTGATGCAGAATAAGCCGGAGGATCTCGGGCTCCAGCCGGATGGGGGAACGGCGGATGGCGCGGATGCCGGCAACGGCCCCCGCGACGCCGTCGACGTCGGTCTCTCGCTCCAGGAGGCAATGCGGACAGGGGCCTTCTGGATCGTCGCCCTGACCCTGGGCTCCTTCTCGCTGCTGGTCACAGCAATGTTCTTCCACCAGGTTTCGATCCTGGGGCACCAGGGCATCAGCCCGCAGACAGCCTCCCAGATATTCACGATCTCGGCGGTGACCATGGTGGTGACCATGCCGATCGTCGGCCGGCTGCTCGACCGCCTGCCAACCCAGCCGGTCTTCGCCACCAGCATGCTGGTGGTAGCCGGCGCCCTGATCGCGATGGCCAACGTCGACGGCCTCGCCAGCGCCGTCATCTTCAGTCTGGTCTTCGGCGCTGCCAACGGCGCCAGTCAGGCCCACATCACCTTCGTCTGGCCCCGCTTCTTCGGCCGTAAGCACCTGGCCAGCATCCTCGGCGTCGCGCAGATGATCACCGTCGTCGGCGCCTCGATCGGGCCGCTGCCCTTCGGCATTGCCTTCGACCTGTTTGGCGACTACACCGGCGCGCTCTACGGCACGGCCGCCCTGCCAGTCGTCTGCGCGATCGCCGTCCTCTTCCTCAGACCGCCGAAGATCCCCGGCCGCGACCTCTGAACCCAACAGGCAGATATACCGTGTCCAACCCCAACGTCCAGCCCCTGGCCCAGGATTTCACCATCGCCGCCCAGGTCCCCGATCCGCAGCGTTACTTCTTCCACGATCCCAACCTCACCCGCCTCGACGACGGAACGCTGTTGATCGCCGCCCCCGAGTGGGAGCGGGACCGCCAGGGCCCGGTGGAGCGCCGGCTGCGGATGCTCGCCAGCCCGGACGGGGGCGCCAACTGGGAAGAGGGCGCGCCTCTGCCCTACCAGGAAGGCACCCCGTTCCGGCTCGACGGCCAGCTGCTAATGTTCGTACAGGAGGAATCGCACCGGAATTTCCAGATCGTCAGGAGCGCCGATGCGGGCCGCAACTGGACCGATCCGGTCACCGTCATCGAGGCACCGGTCTGGAACATCTCCACCACCATGCTGCGACGCCCCGACTACCTCTACTGGGCCATGGACATCGACGTCGACGACCGCCCCCATGACTCCAAGGTCATGGTGCGGATGGATCGCTCGAGGTCGCCCCTGGACCCCGATGCCTGGAGTATGTCGAACGTCGTGGCCCCGCCCGAACTGCCGGACAGCCTGACCCGCCGCCTGTTCAAAGCCGCCACCGACTTCCCCTTCCGCACAACCTGGCACGAGCGCGGCATCGTCTGGCTCGAACCCAACACCGTCGACGTCAACGGCCACATCCGGGTCTTCGTGCGTTGCGTCATCGACCAGAATACCAGTGCCGGCATAGCCGGCGCCCTAGACTACGACCCGCAGGCGAACCAGCTGCGTTTCACCCAGTTCACGTCCTGGCCCGGCGGGCAATGCAAGTTCTTCCTCATCCACGATCCCGACAGCCGCATGTACTGGATGCTCGGCAACCTGGTCACCAACTCGCAGGACTGGCTCGACTGGGGGCCGAAGCTAGAGGAGGCCTACCACAGTAGCCTCGGCAACGAGCGGCGCTGGCTGTTCCTGCACTACAGCATCGACTGCCTCAACTGGTTCCCGGCCGGCTGCGTCGCCCGGTGGCCGGACGGTATCCGCCACAGCTTCATGTACCCCAGCGCGGTGGTGGACGGCGACGACATCGTCGTCCTCTCCCGCACCAGCCGCGACTCCGGTGACCAGCACGATGCCGACCTCTGCACCGTTCACCGCATCCGAAATTTTCGCAGCCTGGCGATGGATCTGCACGCCGGCAGCCCGGTGGCATAGGGATCGCTGGTGGTAACCGGACCCGCGGTCCTTCTAGCCCGGGAGCTGCCGACCGGCAGACGAAAATCACCCGCCCCTGACAATCTGCGCCTCGAGATTCGCTTCCACGTCCGGGTCCAGCGGGAAGATCGGGCGGGTAACATTGGCGTAGGGCAGTGACCGCAGGTTGGCGCTAGTCGAGCCGGGACAGTCTACCGCTACAATGCGCTCGCAGATCGCCTCGTAGTGGGTGCGGAACCCGTTGGGACTCTTGCAGACCACCAGCTCGAAGTCGCGCGGGTCGAGCCCGCGCGACTCGAACACCCTGCGCCCCATGATCGACACAGGGAACTGTGTTGCCATGACTATAAGCGAGCCAATCTCGAGCACCGCCGTCTTCCCCGCCCGCGCCCGGGCTCCCGTCTCTTCGGTGTAGTTCCCATCGTGCAGACTCCTGACGTAAACCTCGCACTCCACCGGCGAATGGCGTTCGGTGTCGACGGTACCGCCGAGTTGGACGGTGAACCGGCGGCCCACACCCTGCGCGAAGGCCGCTTTCACCGCCGGCGCATCGACCAGGGGCAGCAGCGCCGGCTTGGAGAAGCCGGCTTCGAGCAGAGCCTTGAGGATCCAGTTGCTGTCGCCCGAGGCACCGCTCGACGTCGCATCGGCGGCATCGGAGAACACCGTAAGCCCTTCCGTGGCTTCGGCCAGCCCGATCGCGTCCACGATGCTGGTCAGCGGCGCCTGCAGGCGCCTCCGGTGCTCCCACATGAAGGCAGCCAGCTCCTCGGCCAGCCCGCGCGCCGCGGCCGCGTCCCCGTCGGTGGTCGCAATGACGTTGGTGCGAAGCTGCGGCACGTCGGTGAACGGGTTGCCGATGTTAACCAGCGCCGAGAGCCCGGCCGGCGTCGCCTCGAACTCCTGGCATCGCCCGGTCGCCTTGCCGAGCAGCCCGGTCGCCGTGATCAACTCGTCGCCGCGAGCCAGCATCGGCAGCTTGACCTGGGCGACCACCGGCGCCACCTCGCCCCGCAGCAACCGCACCAGCAGCCGCGCCGCCCGCCGGCCAGTCTCGCGCATGTCAACGTGCGGGTAGGTATGCAGCGCCACCACGGCGTCGGACAGGCCGACGAGCCGGTCGGTGAGGATGCCGTGCAGGTCGAAGGAGCAGACGATGGGCTTGTCGCCCAGCAGCTCCCGCACCCGCTCGAGGATCCGCCCTTCCGGGTCGTGCTCTTCCACGCCAGCCATCGCCCCGTGAAAGCAGATGTGCACGCCGTCAACGTCGGTATTGGCCTCGACCGACTCGAGCATCTCCGCGGTCATCGCGTCCACAGCGGCCGCGGCGACCGGTCCGCCGGAGGTAACCGAGCTCGCCCCGTATCCGGGCACCACCTCGATTCCCTCCGCGCGCAGGATGTCGACGGAGCCGGCGACATAGGTGTTGGTGTCGTCGAAATGCCGGATCAGCTGCTCGCCGGGCAGGATGGTGAAGCCCTCGCGGGTCGTCACGTTGGGATTGAAATGAGACGTCTCCTGCTCCAGCTCGAGGACCAGCACTTTCATGGGATCAACCTTTTCCAGTAGCTTTCCGGTTCGCGATGTTTTGATGGGCTAGGGCGCGCAGCGATTCCGCCCGTCATCAGGTTGGCGCGCAGCGCCGCCAACTGCGCTATAATGATAGAACCTTGGCCGACGGGCCAATCGACTCGCTGAAGGCCGCGCGACCATGAAGCAGCTGGACCTCCTGGACACAGCCAGACCGGCGGACCTGACTGCCGGCCTGCGCCAGTTCGGCCATGCCGAGTTCCGGGCCGGCCAGCGGGAAGCCATCGACCTCCTGCTGGCACGCGGCCGCCTCCTTCTGGTGGCGCCTACCGGCGGCGGCAAGAGCCTCACCTATCAGCTTCCCGCCGCCCTCCTCGAGGGCACGACGCTGGTGGTGTCGCCGCTCATCGCCCTCATGCACGACCAGGTGCTCGCGCTGGAGCAGCAGGGGGTCCCCGCCACCTACCTGGCCGGCACCCTCGACGGCGACCAGATGCGCGAGCGCCTATCCGCCGCCGCTCGCGGTGCCTATAAGCTCATCTACGTCGCCCCCGAGCGCCTCGCCTTCGACGGCTTTCGCGGGCTCGTATCCAGGCTCGACTGCCCCCTCGTGGCCGTCGACGAGGCCCACTGCATCAGCGAGTGGGGCCACGACTTCCGTCCCGACTACATGCGGATCGGGGAGTTGATCGCCGAACTGCCCGGCGCCCGGATCCTGGCCTGCACCGCCACGGCGACGCCAGTCGTCCGCGACGAGATCCTGGAGCGCCTGGGGCTGCCCGCCGACACGCCGCAGTTGCTCCGCGGCTTCGCACGGCCGAACCTGGCGCTGCGGGTGCGGGAGATCCAGGGGCGTGGCGAGTCCAACACGCTGGTCGACAACCTGCTGCGCGAGGGCCTCGAAGCGCCGGGCCGCGACCTCGGCACCGCCATCGTCTACAGCCCCACCCGCAAGCGCGCCGAGGAGGAAGCTGAGCGGCTCGCCACCGGCGGCTGGTGCGCCGAGGCCTACCACGCCGGGATGAGCGGCGACGCCCGCGACCGCGTCCAGACCGCCTTCGCCAACGGCGAGGTCGAAGTGGTCGTCGCCACCAACGCCTTCGGCATGGGCATCGACCGCGCCGACGTCCGCTGCATCGCCCACCTGGCGCCGCCCGGCTCAGTCGAGGCCTATTACCAGGAGGCCGGCCGCGCCGGTCGCGACGGCGAGGATGCCGTCTGCACCCTGCTGGTCTCCCCGGGCGACATGGCCCTGCGCCGACACCTGATCGCAAGCGACAACGACGGCCGACTCCCCGAGCTGGCCACCGTGCAGCACAAGTGGAACCTCTTCCTCGAGCTCATGCGCTGGGCCGAGGGGGGCAGCTGCCGGCACGACGCCATCCTCCGCTACTTCGGGGATGAGGAGGAGACCTTGTCCGGCTGCGGCAGGTGCGACGTCTGCACCGACATGGTCGCGGCTGAGGAGGATGACGAGGAGACCAGCACCATCGTCCGCAAGGCCCTGTGCGGCGTCGCCCGCGTCAACGGCCGGTTCGGCATCCAGCTGGCGGCCAAGCTGCTGCGGGGCGCCGAAGACGACCGTCTCGAGTGGTCCGGGCTGAAAAGCACCCCAACCTTTGGCACGCTGTCGGAGTACAGCGAGGATTGGCTGCTCAAGCTGCTGCGGCGCTGCATCACCGCCGGTTGGGCCGACTTCAGGGGCGGCGAGCGTCCGGTGGTGGTGGTGACCGAGGAAGGCCAGGAGGTGATCCACGCGCGCCGTCCCGCCCGCCTGCTGCTGCCCAGCACCCGCCGCGCCCGCATTCCCTCTACCCCCTCCCGGGCTGGCGGCGGCAGGGCGACTGCGGCGGCGGAGACCGTACTCGATGCAGAGGGCACCCAGATTTTCGAGGCGCTACGCGCCTGGCGCCTGGAAACCGCCCGGCTTGAAGAAGTGCCGCCCTACGTCGTCGCCAGCGACCGCACGCTGCGGGAGATCGCCCAGATCAGGCCGCTGCCGCAGCAGGTGGATGACCTCGCCGTCGCCCATGGCATCGGGCCCGCCAAGGTAGAGAAGTACGGTGCAGATATTCTCCGCGTGCTCGGCGGCGGCTGATGGAGTGACGGTTCTGGTGGGTATCCGCAACCTCGGCGTCCTCGCCCACGTCGACGCTGGCAAGACGACCCTGACCGAGCGCTTGCTCCACCTTGCCGGCTGCATCCGGACCCTCGGCGACGTCGACAAGGGCACGAGCCTTTCCGACGGGATGGATGTGGAGAAGCGCCGCGGCATCTCGGTGCGCGCCTCGACGCTGACCTTCGAGTGGCAGGGCGTCCGCTTCAACCTTATCGACACGCCCGGCCACGCCGACTTCTCCGCCGAGGTCGAGCGCTCGCTGCGGGTGCTCGACGCGGTGGTGCTGGTGGTCTCGGCGGTCGAAGGCATCCAGGCGCAGACCGCTGCGATCTGGGAGGCGGCAGCGGCGATGGGGCTCCCGGTCCTGCTATTCCTCAACAAAATCGATCGCGTCGGCGCCGATGCAGACGCGGTCGTCGAGCAGATCGCGCGCGAATTCTCGCCCGATATCCTGCCCCTCAATCGATCCCGGGACCAGGGCCTGCCGGCGGCCGGCGTCGACCCGCTCTTCGCCCTCGACGGCAAACAGCTGCTCGAACGGATCGCCGAGAAGGACGACCCGCTTCTGGAAAGCTACCTGGAAGGCGAGCAGGTCGAGCCCGAAGCGCTGCGCACCAGCCTCGTCGCCAGCGTTCGTCAGCGCCGGCTGTTTCCCGTGCTCTGCGGCTGCTCGAAGAACGGCGCCGGCGTCGAGGCGCTGCTCCAGGCTCTAGTCGACTTCCTGCCCGACGCCGAAGCCGACGGTGAGGCGCCGCTGTCCGGGGTCGTGTTCCGCGTCGACCACGAGCCGCGGCTCGGCCGCGTCGCCGGCGTCCGCCTCTACCGTGGCCGCGTGCGCAACCGCGACGTGCTGCGCAACCATACCGCCGGGCGTGACGAGAAGGTCACCCAGGTAAAAAAGAGGTATCTCGACCGCTACGAAGATACCGGCGCGCTCGACGCCGGCGACATCGGCTTCCTCTGCGGCATGCCCGAGGTCCGGATCGGCGACATCCTCGGCGACCCCGGGCCGGTGCCCGGGGTCCACGCCCTGGCCGAGCCCCTGATCTCCGTGCGCGTCGAGGCGCGGGACGCCACGAGCCAGTCCGAGCTGGCCGGCGCCCTGCAGCAGATGTCCAGCGAAGATCCCCACCTCGGTTTCCGTTGGGACGACGACGAGCAGGAGCTTCAGGTCCGCATCATGGGTACCGTGCAGACCGAGATTCTGACCGAGGTGCTGGCCTCGCGCTTCGGGATCGAGGCGGCGTTCGGCGATCCGACCGTAATCTACAAGGAGACACCGGCCCAGGCCGGCGGCGGCGGCGACAGCTACACCATGCCCAACCCCTGCTGGGCCATCGTCGAGTACCAACTCAACCCGGCCCCCCGCGGCAGCGGCGTAACCTTCCGCTCGGAGGTGAGCGTCGATGCGATCAAGCGGAAGTACCAAAATGAGATAGCCGCCGCGATCCCGGAGGCGTTGGAGCAGGGCATCAAGGGTTGGGAAGTGACCGACCTGGAGATCGTGCTGGTGGATGGCAGCGACCACGTCCTGCACAGCCGCCCGGGCGACTTCAAGCTGGCCACCAACATCGCCCTCATGAAGGGCCTGACCGCAACCGGCACCACCCTGCTCGAGCCGATCCTGGCCTTCAGGGTCGCGGCGTCCGAAGAGTTCGTCGGCAAAGTTGCCGCCGACGTGGTCAGCATGCGGGGCAGCTTCGAGCCGGCCACCATCGCCGACGGCCAGTTCGTCCTGCGGGGTCGCTTCCCCCTAGCCGCGTCGCTGGACTATGTCGTCCGGCTCGGTTCGCTGACCGGCGGCAGGGGCAAGCTCAGCGTGCGCTTCGACGGGTACGAGGAATGTTCCGACGAGATCGCCGTGGGGCGCGGCTACCGGGGCATCTCGCCGCTGGACCGGTCGAAGTACATCCTGCAGATGCGCGGGGCGATCACTCAGTCGCTATCCGGATAGGAGCGTTTCTCCTCAGCCCCCGACCAGGACCAGCCGCACCGCGTCGAGCCTGACCCGCACGCCATCCAGACCGGAGGTCAGCGCATCCAGCTCCTCGCGCGCCGTGCCGATCTCCTCTGCGGTCACCGCCGGGTTGACCCGCGCCAGCTCCTGCAGGCGCCGCACCGCCGGCTGCAGAGTTCGCTCCATCCTACCGACGGCGGCGGCGGCGATCCCCCTCCCGCGCGCCGCGGCGATCTCCCTCGAGGCATCCAACAGCCGCGACATCAGCGCTGCCACTTCCGGCATGCCCAGGACGGCGCTGTCGGCCGGTTCCAGCTCGCCCTCAAGGACGGCCCCGTCCACCTCCTCTCCGCGCACGCTCATGACGACCCGGATCGGCGTCGGCGGAAAGAACCGGTCGGCGCGCAGGTGCTCGGCCACGGTGGTCTCGGCGACGTACAGCGCTTCCAGCAGCAGGCCGGGATCGCCGTCCGGGAGGCGAGCGACTGCCGCATTGCCGGTCTCGTGCGACAGCATCGTGTCGACGGTGTCGCGCACCATCGGGTGGTCCCAGGTCAGCAGCACCCGCTCCGGGTGGACCAGCGCCGTGTCGCGATCGAAGGTCACGCCCATCTCCTCGCCGGCGAAACCGGGAAAGGGACGGTGGTAGTCCAGGCCGGCGCGCACGGCGTGGCTGTGCCGCCCGATCACCTCCACGTCCAGGCCGCCGCGCTCGAAGGCGGCGACCATGAACTCTTCGAGCGCCCCCCCTTCCTCGGCTGCGGCGATCGCCTGATGCAGCTCTGCCGCCGCGTCGACATCGAAGGAAGTCAGCTCGAGCAGCCGGTCCCGGCCATCCTCCAGCTCACTGACGATCTCCTCGTTGCGGGCACGGCCCCGCACGATCAGGGCATCGATCGCCGCGTCGTCGGTCGCCAGCAGGGCCTCCACCAGCTCCTCCCCGAACTCCTGCTCGATCAGGGGGGAACCATGCCAGGGGCGCGCGAATACCTGCATAGCCTCGGCGTGCCACCGGCGCAGGCGCTGCTGGGGGGTCCCCTTGACGACGACCGGGTAGATGTGCACTTCGGCCCCCTGGCCGATGCGGTCGACCCGGCCGATCGCCTGCTCCAGCCGGTCTGCGCTCAGCGGCAGGTCGAGAAGGACCAGATGACGGGCGACCTGGAAGTTCCGGCCTTCGGCGCCTATGGCGGAGCTGATTACCACCTGTGGTCCGTCCTCACCAAGGAACCAGGCCGCCTGTCGGTCCCGCTCGATCGTGCCCATCTGTTCGTGGAAGCGGGCGACCTTGCGCCGCGACGTGGTCAGCGCGCTCGCAAATGCCTCGACCTTGGCCCGATCCGAGCAGAGCACGAGCACCTTTTCGCCTGGATGTGCTGCAAGGAATTCAGCGAGCCAGGCGGCGCGCACCCCGGCATCGGCCTCCCCGAACTCGAAATCGTCCCCACGACCGGCGTCGGCAAGAAATTCCCGGCGCTGGCGTTCCGGCTCTCCTCCGTCGAGCTCCACGTCGTGCAGCCGGCGGCGCGGAAACCCCGGGATCCGGGCGCGCACGTTGCGGAACATGACCCGTCCGAGACCGTGCAGGTCGAGCAGCCGGTGCAGCAGCTCCAGCTGCGCCTGTCGATCTTCAGTCGCCAGCGCTGCCGCCTCCACGTCCGGCAGCCGCCTGCGGATGTGGGCGCGATCGTCGGCATCGAGCGGCTCGCCGCGCTGCAGCCGCTCGGCCGCCGTCGCCAGCTCGCGGTAATCCTCCGATTCCCGGTAGTAGGTGTCGATGTCGTGGAAGCGCGCCGGATCAAGCAGCGCCAGGCGCCCGAAGTGCCCCTCCTCACCGTGCCGGTCCGGCGTGGCGCTCAGCAGCACCACGTGTTCGGTCTGCGCCGCCAGCCGGCCCACCAACTCGGCCTCGGCGCTGCCGGTCCGCAGGTGATGGGCCTCGTCGACGATCAGTATGTCCCAGGCGGTGTCGGCGAACGCCGCGCCAACCTCGACACCGAGAGGACAGACGTACAGCTGGCCCGCCAGCAGCTGCTCCGGCAGCTCTTCGCTCTCCACGTCGATAGTGCCGCCACCGTAGGTCTCCTCTCCCATCACCGTCAGCACCAGGTTGAAGCGCAGGTAGGCTTCGGCCAGCCACTGGTGCACCAGCGCGGGCGGGACCAGGATCAGCGCATTCTCCACCCGACCGGTCAGCAGCAGACGGTGGAGGATCAGGAGCGCCTCGATCGTCTTGCCGAGACCCACCTCATCGGCGAGCAGCACGCGGATGCGGTGGCGCTCACAGACGTCGCGGGCGATCGACAGCTGGTGGTCGAACAGGCGGATGCGCCCGCCGACGAAACCGCGGGCCGGCGAGGTCAGCATCCGATGGCGGATGTGCAGGGCGTCGTGGCGCAGGTCGAAGAGCTCGAGCGGATCGACGCGGCCACTGCGCAACCGGTTCTCCGGAGTGGCGACGTCCACCTCCGCGTCCAGCTCCGATTCGGGGATCTCCACCCCCCCGCCCCGGTAGCGGAGTAGACCGTCGGCGTCGATGACTTCCTCGATCGTGAGACTGCGCCCATCCTCTGAGCGCGCCTCCTGGCCCGCCGTCAGCCGCGCCCGAGCCAGCGGATGGTCGGCAGCAGCGTAGCGACGCACCACGTCGCGGGCCGGGAAGGCGATCACCACCTGGCGCCCTTCGACAGCTTTGACTAGGCCCAGGCCAAGCTCCGGCTCCGTCAGGCTGTGCCAACGCTGACCGGCGGCGAACGCCATCTCAGACCCGCGTCGGCCGGTCGCTCGTCGGCAGGACGGTCACGTCGACCTCGTCGATGAGGATTTCGCCTTGGCGGTCCAGGGCCGTCTCGGTCAGCCGCAGCCCGAGGCTGTTGTCGCCGTAGTGCATGACCGCCGGATCCAGGTCGAACATCAGCGTCGTATAGGGCGGCAGCGGGCGACCGATGTTGGTGGAGCGCCCGTCGGCGTGCCAGGTGCGGTTGATGCTGTGCGACGCGATCCGCTTGCCGTTCACGTCGATCTCCACACCCTCTTCCGGCTGGAGATCCTGGGCGCGGATTGCGATGTAGGCTCGACCGGCCTCTCGCCACTCCTCGCAAAGCCGCAGCCGGTACTCCTCCCGATCTCCGGCGCGCGTCCGGTCGAGCAGGAGGTGGTCGGCGTTGATGGCACCGGCCGAAGTCATGCCTGTCGCCCCGTGGTAGTCGACATCCCCGTACATCGACCGGAACAAGTAGGTGCGGGGCCGGCACCGGATCTGATCCGGATCGCCGAGCTCCGCCAGGATCGCCATGGCCCCCGGGAAGTCGCCGATCAGGTTGCCGGTGTAGTGTTCCTGGAAGTTGAAGGCCGACAGCCCATCGGCCCCGGCCCCGTAGATGTTGCCGGCCAGGGCGCGGTAGTTTTCAGCCCGCATGGGGCGCAGGTAGATCCGCGACTGGAAGGTGATGTGGGCTTCGGTGCCACTCTTTCTGTCTCCCGGCTGCAGCGCCCACGGGACCGTGTCGCTGCGCGCGTCGCTGGCCGCACAGTACGGCAGCACACCCGGCAGCAGCCGGCACTCCGTCGCCCGCGTCAGCTGTGCGAACTCCTCCCAGCGGGCGTTGTGGTTCGAATACATGCCGTCACTCGGGCTGACGTAGTCTAGTAGCCCGTCGCCGATCCAGGTCGGCACGTCGAGGCCGCAGTCCCGGCACTCGGCGACCGTCTCCGGCACCCGAACCCCGAGCAGGAGATCCTGGCCCTTGCGCCGGCCCTCCGCGTCGAGCATCTCCCGGATGCGGGCGATCAGCTCGGTCATCAGCGGCTGCCGTTCCCGCGAGATCGACCGCGGATAGGGAAAGTGATTGCAGCTGCGAAAGGTGATCTCGATGCCGTCGACGTCGAAGCGCGTGGCGATCTCGGCGACTGCGCCGAAGTGGAAATCGCGCACCTCGGGGAAGGAAAAGTCGAGAGTGTTGCCCGGCTTCGACAACGGCGACGGTGGCAGGTCGCGGAGAATGTAGTGCGGATGATCGAAGATCCAGCGCGCGCCCTGATTCGGTGCCCCGTGGTCGTCTCCGAAGCGCGCCCCGGCAATGAACTTCATTCCCCGCTCGTGAGCCCTGTCGCAGAAGAGCTCGATCGGGTTTATCCCCCTGTCCAGCATCGGGATCCAGCGGCGATGCTGCGGGCGCTGGTCGTACTCGTAGGTATCCGAGCGGAAGTGCAGCACCCAGCCCTGGCCGAAGACCTCCTGACCCAAAGCGTCGGCGCCGCTTGCGGCGAAGTCGTCGACCAGCTGACGGACCTGCTCGGGGGTCGCCGGCTCCGACGTGAACGGCTCCCGCGCGTAACTCGACAGGTCGGCGGCGAAGAGCAGGCGGATGTCACCGCGCGGGCGGACCGGACGCGGACCGGGAAGTATCGCGCTCATATGACCTCCTGCGGGGGGAGCTGCATGGTGGGTCGCCGCGACAAAATAAGGGCGGATCGCATACTTCGGAAGGTTGGGTGCGGGCGGTTGCCGAGCCCGATGAACGGCGCGGATCCATCAGCCCACCAGGGCTTCGAGAACGCCTTCAATCCTCCAGCAGCGACTTGCTCAGCCCGTAGGTCCAGTCCACCACCCTGTACCCGTAGTTGCTGTAGAACAGGAAGGCCCGGTGGTTGCTCACCGCCGTGCTGATCGCCGTGTGGCGGTATCCCCTCTCCAACATTTCGTTTCGCGTCCGCAGCAGGAGCCACTTCCCCAGCCCCCCGCCCTGATATCCCTCGGTCACCCCTAGCCAGTTGACGAACCCGTAGTCCTGCGCCTCCGCGTTGGTCGAGAAGTCACCGGCACAATAGACAACACACTCCCCCAGCAGCTTGTCACCCTGCATTGCCTTGAGATGACAACCCGGCCGCGTTCCCCGCTTCCTCGGCCACTCCCACGCCTCGTCGAACTCCAACTCCAGTTCCGGAAGCCCGGCTGCCGCATAGCCCATCCCGTTCAGGAACACCTCGCCCCCCGATTTCTCATACCCATTGAACTGCAACAGCGCCCCCACGTGATCCAACCGGTCCGACAGATAGGTATGCGCAAAACCGTAGAACCGATACCGATGCCTCTGCTGAAACGCCACCACCGCCGCAAACCCCTTCGCCGTAAACCACCGCTCGGCCCCTCGCACCAAAGCCTGCCCCACATCCCGCCGCCCCCGCCGGTAACAGATGAAACAGATAGCCCCCACCTCATCATCCTCATCCCCTCGATACCGCCCGAAATGCACGAATCCCAGCACCTCCCCACCATCGACAGCAACAACCAGCTGCTCCTCCTCAACTCCCTCCGGTCCCCCGTCACTCTTTCCCCCAAGCACCCCTGCCACAGCCCCGGCGAATTCCCCCTCACCCACAGGCCAACAGTTAGGCACAAACTCGGTAGCCTCGTTATAGAGCGCGGTAACCGCACACAACAACTCGGGGCTGTAGTCCCTCGTCTCCATATCACCTCAGTCGGTTTCACCAATCCCTTGGATCAGGTCAAACGGGTCACCCACCCTGCTATGAGGCCAATATAGCCCTTTCAATGAACAACACTTATACGTCCCCTCCCCCCGGGAATAACCGGACCCGGACACCCGCAAGCAGCTCTTCTTCGACAACGAAATCATCGAAACCAGACGCTGGATCACCGCCGCCGCCGAGCCGGGCTGCTGGCGCTACAAGACGATGATCAAGACCAAGCCGAACCAGTCGGTGGCGGTCTCTCCTGACGGCCTGCGGAATGCCAATGGCAATTGGTGTAGGATCATCCGGATTTTTGTTACCCGGGAGCCTATTATCCTTTTTTATAGCAAAGAAAAGGTCCATTTAGTATTCAAAAAAAGACACCCCGATTTGAGGCCCGTAGTCAGACGCTCAACCGGGGTGCTTATCTATGGATATAGCTCGTGGTTTTGAACTATTTCTGACCAACAGAAAAATCAAAAGTTTGAGCATTTTGGCCTGTATGAAGTTCGTACGTATGTTCACCGCCGTGATGGATGTCAGATGATCGAAATCGGCTGCTGCGCCCTCAGCTTCGTCGGCTTGGGCAACGAGGAGAGCCTGGGCCTTATCCGCGGCATGGGCTTCAAGTACGCCGATGTCGAGGTAATCTCCTCGAAAGCGCAGGTCAACCAGCTCGAAGCCGCTGCCGAGCCGGAAAGAGTCGGCACCGCGCTGCACGAGCTGGCCGCCTCCCTGGAACTCTCGCTGGCCGAGTTCTTCGTCGTCGACATCGAGATCGACGGCCAACCGGTAACCCCCAGCCATCCCGAAACCGCGGTCCGCGAACGCGCCCTGGAGCAGTTTCGCCGACTCTGCTGCTGCGCCCAGGCCAGCGGTTGCCGCAGCATCATGCTGGTTCCCGGCTCGCCCCGCCAGGGTGCGGACTTCGAAGCCGAGTGGGACACATCCGTGGCGACATTGCGCCGGCTGGTGGCCGTCGCGCGGGATCACGGCCTGAGCCTCAACGTCGAGCCGCACTCCGGCTCGATCGCCACGAGTCCCGAGCTCGCCGCCCGCCTGCCCCGCGACGTGGAGGGACTCTCCTACGTCCTGGACTACGCGCACTTCGTGTCGCAGAATTTCGCTCAGGAGGAGGTCTACCCGCTGCACGAATTCACCAACCACATGCACGCCAAGCCCTGTGGGCTGGGGCTGGGAAAGATCCCCGTGCACCTGATGACCCTCGATCTCGTCCCCATCATCGCCGACCTCGCGGCGCGGAACTGGGAGGGCATCATCTCGTGTGAGTGCATCTGGCCGGTAGACGCCCCCGACCTCACGCGCCACCCAGCCGTTCAGAATGCGTTGATGGCGCACCGGCTGGAGCAGGCGATCCACAGCGTTTCGGGAGGTTCCGATGCCTGATTCCGTCAAGCGACCGCCATTGATTTTAACCGACGACGCCTGGATCATGAACGAGCCGGGGCCCGTGACGCTCGAGAGCATGCGCGAGCGCGTGGTCGACCCGGTAGCGGGCACCGGCGCCTCGCTCTGGTGGAACGTGGGGAACAGCGAGGTCTACTTCTTCGAAACCGAGGTGGGCGAGATCTGGGGGCAGGATCGCGACCTGGACCGGCTCGAAGGGAGAGAGCGGATCGTCGCCGAGAATGTCCGCCACCTCATCGCGACCGCAGGCGGGCCGCTTACCGCGCTCAGCGGGTTGTGCCGCGAGGCGGGCGTCTCCTTCTTCCCGCGGGTGCGGATGAACAGTCACTACGACTACTACCCCCGCCACTCGATCGGCCACGGCAGCTTCCGCCGCGACAATCCCCACCTCCGCATCGGCCGGCCCGGGGAGCAGATCCCCACCGGTGGCATCGACTGGGCAGTCCACCATGGCCTCGACTACGCCTACCCGGAAGTGCGCGATCATATGTTCGCGATCATTACCGAGCTGCTCGAGCGCTTCGATATCGACGGCGTCGAGATCGACTTCAACCGCCACCCCACCTTCTTCCGCCGCGCCGAGCAGACCCAGAACGCCTACCTGATGACCGACCTGGTGCGGCGCGTCCGGCGACGCCAGCGCGAGATCGAAGAAGAGCGCGGCCGGCGCTTCCAGCTCGCTGTCCGCGTCCCGCCAACCCTGGCCGACGCCCGCCGTATCGGCCTGGACGTGGAAACCTGGATGCTGGAGGGCCTGGTCGACATCGTCACCGCCGGCATCGGCTGGATTCCGTTCGAAATGCCGATCGGCGAGTTCGTGCGAGCCGCTGCCGATTGCGGTCACCCCATCCACATCTACGGCTGCGTCGAGGGCCTGCGCCCAATCTCCGACGATCGCGCCCTGTGCGCCGCCGCCACCCGCTTCCATCGCGCCGGCGCCGGGGTCTATCTCTACAACTTCTTCCACCTGCCGCCGGCCTGGCAGCGGCAGATGCTCCCCGTGCTCGCCGACCCCCAGGCCCTGGCCCGCACCAGCAAGCGCTACGAGCTAGACCACAGCGACCGCAACCATCCCGTCGGCCACGGCGGCGCCTTCCTCAACGCTCTACCCCCTGTTCAGATTCCGATGGTCCTCGCCGCAACCAGCCGCCCTCCACGCCTCCGCCTAGAGATAGCCGACGACGTCGAAGCCGCCGCTGCCGAAGGAACCCTGAACCACAGCGTGCTCGCTCTGCTGGTGGAGAACTTCGCCCCTGGCGACGAGCTCGCAGTAACCTTCAACAGCCATGCCTACCCCGCCTGCCAGGCCCGCATCCACTACACCGGCCGCGGCAACAGCTGGCCCCACCTAGAGCAGACCTGCAGCATCCAGTTCGACCTCGATGCCCCGGCCCTGCGCCAGGGAATCAACGACCTCGAAATCAGCCTCCGCTCCCTCGCCCCCAGAGGCGCCGCCGCCCCCATCCTGACCGGCGTAGACATCACCCTCACCTATCACCAGAGTTGACTAAGACGGGTCGCGGGCTACTCCGATCTGACAGCGCGAAGCTCAGACCTTCACAGCTCTGAGGTCGGAATGAGGATCGGCAAACAGGTCCCTCACCAGCGCACTTGAGTTCGGCTCTTCACCAAGAGGTCGAGTCCGCCAGGCGACCAGGAAAAAAGCCAGACGGTCTCTGCTAATAACGGACCAGAGCCCGTACGCCCGTAACAACCACTGGATCCACCGCCACCGCCCCCCGCCCGCCCATCACGAACTCCACCCGGTTCTCACCCTGCCTGAGCGCCTCCCCATGCACCGGCAGCTCGACCAGCTCGCCCTCCTCGCACAGGAGCGTGAGATCGTTGAGCCGCACCCTGATATCGTCCCCGGCAACGACGTTTTCCAGGTCCAGCTGCAGCAGGACCGACTCGGCTTCGCTCGTATCCTCGCCGACGCGGATGCTGACGGCGGTCTCGGATCCCACCACCGGCAGCGGTAACGGGCACGGCGCACTGGCGCGGGCGTACTGCTCGAGCGGTCGCGGGTTCACGCTGAACACCTTGTCGAGGCCGGCCAGCCGCCCCGGGTCGGCAAGCTCGGCCAGGCGCCCGTAATCCCGGGGAAACGGCTGTCCATAGGCGATGTGTGGAGTCTTCAGGTACTGATAGTTCCAGAGGTATATGCCGTCGGCGCCGGCCTGCCAGAAGTTCGCTGCGGCCCCGCGCAGAGCTTCGAACCCGCGCTCGTCGTCACCGTCCGGTCCGACGCCCAGATCAAAGGTGCCGGGGCAGTTGATGCAGGGATAGACTGGCACCTGAAAGCGCTGGCCCAGCTCGATCATCTCCTCCACCGGCTGGCAGAACGAGGCGTAGCCCCCGCCGGCCAGCAGCCGGTCTACCAGGCCCTCGATCAGCCAGGCCTCGACGTCGAGACCGAGCCGCAGGTTGGCTTCCAGCGTGTCGAATACCCTGACGCCGAGGAGCAGCGGCCGTCCCCGGCTCTGGCCAGCCTGCTCGGCGATCCGCCTGGCGCGGCGGACAAAGTCGGACATCAGGGTCATGTGCTGCTGCTCCTGACCCGGTCTAAAGAGCCAAGGCATGCGGAAAAAGTTGAGGTCGATACCATCCAGATCGTAGGCCGTTGCCGCGTGCTCGATCCACCAGATCCGGTCCTCGATTACCTCGGGTGCCGCGAAGTCGAGCCCCGACCACATGGCCGCCGGGAGCCCGTCCTCGACGCCCCCGCGCTGGGTCGCATCCCCGAGTAGAAGCTCCGGATGCTCCACCTTAAGTGGATATTGCAGGCTCGCCGCCGGCATGCCGAAGGCGTCGTGGCAGTCGTTCATCCGGATCGAGCCGAAAACCTCGATCCCGTGCCTGCGGCAGAACTGCTGCACGACTGGAGTGGGGTCCGGCATCAGGTCGGTGAGGGGAACCTGCTCCTGCTGAGTCTGCCAGTAGCGCACTGCCGCCGCGCCGCCACGGGCGATGCCCCACATCATGCACCAGGCGAGGCTGTCCACCGGGGTGTCGACGAGATCGGCGAGACGGAGCTGGCTGAAGGCCGCTGGCCCTGCGGCAGCGCGCGGGGCGTAGACCAGGTCGCCGTCGTCGTCGAGGATCAGCGGGCGCGGACGGGCAAGCGCATCCCGGCGCGCCCGCAGGTTCTCCTTGCCGACAGGCACTTGCCTCCTGCAATGCCACCCTGCTCGAGGCGGGCGTAGCGGCGTCTACTGGTGGTGGTAGACCGAAAGATCCGGCAAATGCTGTTTCATCGCAAAGTAGCAGCCGCAGGCTGCGACAGCAGATCCGCGCTCGTCCCGGCTGCCGTCGCGAGTCGTCTGGGCGAATGGATCCCCCGGTTGAGAACGAAGCCAGACTCGATTTCCCGTGTTCTCAGTTCGCGGCTGGCGGCGCTGCCGCTGGTGCGGCTCTCCCGTTATCTTTGGATAGCCACCGCCACAGTCAACAGGACGGCACCATGCTGAGCCAGCTGTTCGGCATCGACCTGCGCTCCCTCGCTCTCATGCGCATCTCACTGGCCCTGATCGGCCTCTGGGATCTGGCCCTGCGCTCGCGCGACCTGAGCGTGTTCTACACCGACGCAGGCGCCTTCCCGCGGCTTGCTGCCGTCGGCTATTACAGCGACCGGTTCGTAGCCTCCCTCCACATGATGTCCGGCGCCACTGCCTTCCAGGCCGGGCTGTTCCTAATCGCTGCCGCCGCCCTGCTCTGCATGCTAGTCGGCTACCGCACCCGCCTGGCCGTCGCGGTAGCCTGGATCCTGCTCGTCTCCCTGCACGTGCGCACGCCACCGCTCCTGCAGGCCGGGGACACCCTACTCCGCCTCCTGTTCTTCTGGTCCCTCTTCCTGCCGCTGGGCGCGCGCTTTTCGGTTGACGCCGCCCTCGACGTCTCACCGCGACCGCTGCGGGGACGCTGGCTCTCCATCGGCTCGGCCGCGCTACTGCTCCAGGTTGCCATCATGTACCTCGCCAGCGCCCTGCTCAAGAGTGGCCCGGAGTGGCGCGACGAGGGCAGCGCCGTCTATTATTCGCTCCAGCTCGACTACCTGGTAACCGACGTCGGCGTCTGGCTCAGGCAGTTCGGCGATCTACAGGTGGTCTTGACCTCCCTGGTCTGGTACTTCGAGCTGCTGGGACCGCTGCTTCTCTTTGTCCCGCTGCTTACCCTGCCCCTGCGTTGCCTCATGGTCGTCGGCTTCGCGCTCATGCACCTGGCCTTTCAACTGATCTTCCACATCGGCTTGTTCCCGCTAGTCAACCTCGCCGCCCTCGTCCCCTTCCTCCCACCACAGCTCTGGGACTGGCTCCGGACCCGCCGCCTCGGCGGCCAGGTGCGCGGGTGGGCGGACCGTGCCGGCACCTGGCTCGCGGCCCTCTCCAACCGCCACCTCAGACTCCACGCCACGCCGGAACCCCGCTTTCCGCGGCTGGCCAGCGCCCTCTGTCTGGCATCGCTGCTCTACGTCGCGATCTGGAACGCCTCGACCCTGCCCGGGACCGGCTTCTCCATGCCTCGCTCGATCCGCTGGATCGGTGAGCTCCTGCAGATCGAGCAGACCTGGGACATGTTTGCCCCCACCCCGTCGCGGGACAACGGATGGCTGGTGATGCCTGGCATCCTCGACAGCGGCGCCGAGGTGGACGTCTACCGCCGGCGTCTCGAATCGCCGCCGCTGCGCCGCCCGAACCACGGCGACTACTTCGAGAGCCATCGGTGGATGAAATTCATCATGACGCTGGCGCGCCAGAGCCAGGAAGAGTACCGGGTCTACTACGGCCGCTACCTGTGCCGGCAGTGGAACACTGGCGCTGCGGGCGAGCAAGACAGGCTGAGCAAGCTCGCCATCTTCTTCGCCCGCGAGCGGACGCTGCCCGATCCCCAGGCAGAGACCCTCGAGTACGTCTCGCTGTGGGAGCACGACTGCCACGCCCCGACAGCGACCTTGCATCGCCCCTGACGAACAAAAAAAGAGGGCCGGGGATTCGCTCCCCGGCCCTCCGGACCTGCCTATCTCTGCGCCAACGTCTTAGCGCAGCGCATTCTCCTGATGGCTCTTGATGCGGCCCCAAGTGCTGTTTTCCACAGCCGTCGAGGGATCGTGCGTCAGCACGGTGATGACGTCGGTTCCCTGCTCCCCATCAGCCTGACCATCGGAAGCACCACCGGCGTAGCCGTACTGGTTCCGAGTGCCTGCGTCGTTGACCATGTCGACGTCGTTCAGGCGAACGCTCGCGTGGATGATCCTGTCCGGGGTAAACTCGTGGCGGATGTTGAGGCCCCCATCGGGTCCCTCGGGATCGTAGGAATCCCAGACCGCCATCTTGAGCTCGTAGCCGTACTCGACGTTCTCAGAGCCGTGGTCGGCACCGGCCGGAAGAATCGTGGTGGCGACCTCGGCGTACGGCGGAAAGCCGCCCCAGTCACCGGTCGGGTTGACATCGGTACCGAGCATGCCGCCCATGTCGACGCCCAACTCGTTCGAGCCGACGGAGTTGACGACGATGCGGTAGCCGTTCTGTGCCTCTTCGATGTTCTCATTGACCAGGATCGAGCCGCCGGTATGGTCGGAGTCGAAGCCGATCATAAAGGTGTCATCATCCCACCAGTTGCGCTTGTTGTCCGCCCACTGAACGCTCAGCGTGTCGTCGAAGGCGCGCGCGAAAAAGTAGAGATTGTTGTCAGGCGGCAAGCTCCAGGCCATGAAATAGGTGGCGGAGTAGTCTTCGGCCTGCTCACCCGGCCCGAGCCCGGCAGCGGCGCCGGCCCAGGCTTGGATCTGGTCGGGAAGTACCGCGAATTCGCGATCGTACCAGCCCCAGTCATCTTCGGATCCGTCAACTGTAACAGCCGACGGATCGGGTACGGAGGGGGCGAAAAAAGTCGAGCCGGCATGGCCGAAGGCCGAACCGGATACTGCGACGGTCAGAATCACCGCGAGGGCAAGACGCTTCATCCTGGAAACTCCTTAAATGGGTTTACAGTATCAACGAACCGCAGCATTCCGGACTCTCACCGGAGCAGCGGGTTCGGAATCCGCG
>CAYWBJ010000038.1:0-24878 GCA_964456165.1 uncultured Gemmatimonadaceae bacterium
TGTTCGCTCTGAGTATCGGCGCCAACCTTCTGGCCAGCTTCATTGTCCGCAAGATCTCCGAGCCGGCCGCTCCGGTAGCCGACTCCCACTACTGGCGTCGACTGGTCGACGCTGCCCGGCTACCTGCCTTGCGTCGCTACGGTCTATTCGCGATCGCCTATGGCCTTGTGACGGCTGCCATCCTGCCATTCTGGGTCGTCGTCCTCACCGACGCCGGCATGGGTGCCGTCTATTTCGTCTGGATGACATCTGTGAGCGCCTTCGGACAGATCGTGGCATTGCCCGGGTGGGGACGACTTATCGACGCCCACGGCAGCCGTTCGACGTTGAGTCTCGCCCTGGTCTCCAAGGGATTTCTGGGACTGGCCTGGCTTGCTATTCCCGCCGACCCGTTGTTGCTCGTCCTGTGGGCTACAGCGCTGTTCTTTCTCTGGGGCATTCTCACATCCGGCTCGACAATGGCACAGAACCGGGCCATGGTGGACGCCGTGCCGGCGGAACGCCAGGCAGAGGGATTTGCCCTGGCCGTTCTGGCATCGGCAGTAGGGGGTGCCGTTGGCGGCCTGGCTGGTGGCGTCGCCCTACAGTGGTTCACGCCTACGGCGGGAGGCTTGGATCCACGGCTCGGTTACCTGGCCGGCGTTCAGATGACCTTGATCGCGGTCTGGTACCTGGGCTCGTTTCTCTCAGGCCATAGCGAACAGCGATCGTTGAGTTCGTTGGTTTTAGCCCGTAACCGGCGGAATGACCGGGAATACCAGTAGGGAGGGCACGGGGGTTTGGGCAACCCGATTTTGTGAAACTTTGCAAAGGGCTTCGGGACCTTGCACGTATTTCCGGGAGCGAAGGCCAGCCTTATCGGCCAGCGTAGATCATCACGTAGTCGGAATCATCTCCAGAGGTGGAGTCGCAAAACGGATAAAAGGGGTCGAGCCACTGATCCAAGCAGAACGGTGAGGATATGGAATAGAACTGTGATATTTGGCTGGTCTTAGTTCTTTTGGCATACTGCTCCTCTCGTTTCTTTGGGGGTTATATCCGGTATCCGGTCTGTGGCCGCAGGTTCCTTGGTAGATGGTATCAACTGTCTTTCCGTGTCCTCCTCTGTCAGGATATGCTTATACGAATACTTGACCTACTGAGCATTGCCGGACGTGAAGTGAAATAACAATCCTGAGAATTCGGGATGACGTCTTTATTTTATATTGGTATTTCTATTCTTTATTGTCGAAAAAAACCAGAAAAAACTTCAGTGAAAGAACAAAATTACTTCGGGCCAATTGAATTGTCCGGCTAAATTACACCTAAAAAAGGGGCATAATTGAAATTGATCATTGGGCTTTCTTCGTTGGTATTAATCTTGAGCTCAGGGGTGCCGAGCTCAGGGCGCTCTGATGGTACAGCGCTTCCAGATAAGGTGGAACAAGAGCATATTTGGCGCATCGTTTTGAAAAACGGACAAATGTTCCGCGGGCACATTATTGAACAGAGCGATAATCAAATTAGGATAGATCTTTTTGGTGCAGGTGAGATGACGCTGGAACTAGATCAAGTCCAATCAATAACCGTAGATAAAACGGTCGAGATAAATGAGAAGGGCGAAATCTACAAACGCGATCCCAATCGCACCCGGTACCTCTACAGCCCGTCCGCAATGCCTCTTGGAAAAGGGGAAAAGTATTTTTCTCAAAAAATGCTATTTTTCAGTTCCTATGCTCAAGGAGTGACTGATAACATTTCGTTTTTGGTGGGCAGTATGATTCCAGCTATATTTTGGGGGGGATACAACTTTATCACGGCGGTTAAGGTTGCCGATACGTTTTCCGAAGATCGCTTACACCTGGCAACAGGCTTTGAAGCTTTTCACCTTACGGACGGAAATGATGGTGGGACGGCCGGGTTTATTTTTGGGTCTGCCACCATAGGAACGCACTTGAAACATTGGACAATATCTGTAGGAAAGCCCTTTATTTCAGACTCAGAATCGAGTGATTTGGGGCCTGTTATTGCAACGCTTAGTGGAAATTTACGTATCGGCGGTAAGACAAGTTTAATTTCCGAGAATTGGTTCGTCGATGGTGAAGTAATCAATTCCTTTGCAGTGCGTCTTATGGGCGAAAATTTGGCGGTAGATCTTGGGGGAATAGTACCGATGGGGGAACCGGATATGATGATACCCTGGCTCGATTTTACCTATAATACGTTTTAAACTTTGATTATAGCTGTCGATTGATGGATATTGCGGCGGCCTAAACCTCCTAAGTGGGCCAAAAACGGCTATCCGGTTAAGGTGCTATTACCGATTTATAATCATATTTATCATGGAGCTGTAGTTTATCCCATATGGTGGGTGTGTATATTTTACGCTGAAATAGCACAGTCTACTCTCACACACATGACGAAAGAATGATGACGATGCCGAAAGTCATAGCCAGTTTTCAAGTAAAGGATTGGGATCAATGGGAAGCCGCATTTACCGGCCATAATGAAGCGAGGGAAATCGCCGAGATAAAGACTATCTATTATGGCCATGAGCTTGAAAATCCTAATAACGTCCATGTCATAATGGATGTTCCGAGCGTAGACGCCCTGCAGAATTTTATGCAACAGCCGGAGAACCAAAAGGTCATCCAAGAGGCTGGTCACGTCCAAGAAACGACAAAGATGGTCATGTGTTCGGATTAGCAGGCGGCATGTGAGTCCGGCGTGCCTCTATTCGATAAACGACTGAGCCACGGTCGCATCCAAAGCGGGGGCGGCGGAGTGTTTACGGCCGTCAGGCGGCGTCTGCGGCGGCTCCCAGCAGCGAGAGGTGTATGGCCCTGACGGAGGGCCATGGGCGGAGTGGCACGCATACAAGCGGCGACAACACCTTGCATGGTGGGGGACTCGTCTTGGGCTGGAGAAGCTTGCAGATGTCGAGCATATACTACCGCGAGTCGAGCAAGCTCTCCGAGATCTTCAGTCTGCCGGACGTGCCGGCAAGACCGTCTCAAACTACGCCGAAGCCATGTCGGCTTTCCTTGACTGGTGTGTTGAGCGGGGATACCTCAAGGACGATCCCCTTAAGGCCTTGGCCCCGTTCGATGTTACCCCGCAGTCGATTCGGAGAGCATTGACCTCGAGCGAGATCTCCCGATTACTCGATGTTTGTCCTCCACATCGACGGCTGCTACTGCAGACGGCATTCCTTACCGGCCTCCGTGTGAATGAACTCCGCAACCTAACCGTCGATCACTTAGATCCCGATCGTTGCGGCTTGGAGTTGGACGCGGCTTGGACGAAGAGCCGTCGGGAGAGCTTCCAACCGCTGCCCAGATGGCTCGTTGACGACTTGCAGACCTATGCTCTCGGTGGAGAGTCTGAGCGCCTCTACTCGCGTTTCTATCGCCGGAAGGACGCGAAGATCAAAGCACCGAAGAATCCACTCCTCTACGTACCCTCCTCGCCCTCCCGCGATTTAGACAAGGATCTGAAGGCTGCCGGCATTCCCAAGCAGACCGGCGCCGGCAAGGTCGATTTCCACGCCTGCCGCGTGGCCTACGTTAACATGGTGATCGAGGAAGCCGACTCGTTGAAGGATGCGCAGGAGTTGGCCCGGCATACCACGCCCGAATTGACCATGAACGTCTACGGGCGGACACGACCAAATCGTCTATCCGAGACCGTGGAAAAGGTTGGGGAGCGGCTGAAATTCGAGGAAAAGCATGTACCCACCATGTATCGGCAGGCTGTTGGGGCAGAAACAGAAAACGCAACTACTATAAATAACAAGCAGTTGCGTCAAAAATCAAATGGTGGAGCTGAGGGGAATCGAACCCCTGACCTCCTGAATGCCATTCAGGCGCTCTCCCAACTGAGCTACAGCCCCATCAGAGTCGCAAAACCTAACCCTGCGACCAGGTTACGTCAATAGAACGCTCGACCGATCAGGGCCCGTTGACGACCAGTTCCATATTGAGATCGCCGGCCAAGAAGTTGTCGCGGGTGCCTGAGTTGGGGCCGGTCGAGAAGAACACGACGCGGATTGTCGCTTCGGTCCTGGGGCTGAAGTCGGGGCTGGTCGCCAGGCGAAGCGTGCCCAGCTCGGCGTCGCCGCGGACGAAATCGGAATTGGTGAGATAGGCCGCGCCGGACTTCACCCGGTTGTTTTTGCCCGCTACTGGCTCGACTCCGGAGAACAAGGTGACGAACGGCTCGGCCGGCTCGAAGGCGGATTCCGAGATCACGAAGGCGGAGAACGGCTCGATCTCCAGGTCGAGCTCGAACTGGCGAACTTCAGCCATCCCCTCGGCGCGGAAAGTGATCACGACCGTGTCACCACCGCCGATGCCGGTCCAGCTGCCGCCCGTGATGCTCAGGTTCTGAACGTACTGGCCACCGAGGCCGGTTGCCTCGAGGCCGAGCCCCGGTTCTGCGCCGCCGCCGCCGGGGCTTGGTAAAGGCCCACGGGAGCGGCCGGATTCACCCCCCTCGTCGCAACCGCCCAGGAGGGCGGCGATGACGCATAGCGAGGTGGCAAACATGGAGCGTATCCGTATCACGATGGGGTAGAAATGTAGCCGCTTTCAGGGGGCGCTACAAGTGTTGCCGGCAGTCACCATCCGGGACGAGCCCAGGTAGGGATGGGTGATTCCCGCAAAGGAAACGAAGCGGCGACCCGCCCGCACCACGGCTCCGAGGGCGAAGCGCCGAGGGTGGGTGCGCAGGCCCACCAGCAGCCGTAGCCTGGGGTGCAGCTGCTGTTCGGCAGCCAAGTCGGCTCGCGTCGCGAGGGTGGTCGAGTGGCGCAGGTGGAGGCGGGTGACGCTGGTCGTGTCGAGGCGGTGGTGCAGGCCCAGGAAGAGCTTGCCCGGCACCACCGAATCGCCCCGCTGGTACCAGATGTCGAGTTGGAGGCCACTCCCCAGCTCCAGCCGGGCGCCGGGGATCACGCCCAGTTGCCGGTGCCTCCAGCCCGGTTGGCGCAGCTCTGCGTAGGTGACGGCCACGCCCAGATCGACAACAGCAGGAAGCGCTACGGCGGCGGCCAGCCAGGCGGAGACCTCGCGATGCAGCGAGAAGCCGGTCGTTCGCAGGCCCAGGCCCAAGCCGGCGGAGCCGCGCCCGACAGCGAGGGCGGCCCCGGTCGAGGCCAGCTGTGCCAACCCGAATGGCTGGGAGTGATCGGTCCGCCACCGCCAGCACTGCACGCTAGCGAGAGGGGCTGGGTTGCCGCCGAGGCCGGCGGGACCGACGGGCAAAGCCGCTTCGCTGTCGTCGAACTCGAAGGCGCCGCCTGCCGAGCCGGCGCAAGTAAAGAGGCAGCAAAGGACCAGGAGGAGTCGCTTCACGGAAAGAACAACGCAATCTCCACGCCAATCCGATGCCGGGCGGTGGGACAGCTGGGTCGAAGGCCGCCGCCACCTCTATTTCACGCAGGTAGTACCTAACGGGGTCAGTGTTCAGGGCAGAGGATAGGAAACGGCGATGGTCGTGGCTCCCGTGCCGGGCCGCAGCTGCAGCGCCGCTGGGGCGGCTGCTGCGGCCGGGAAGTCGGCCAGGTGGGCGTCGACGAAGGCGTCGACGGCAGCGAGCGTGGCGGTTACGGCCAGGAAGAGGAAACGGGTGTTGCGGCGGGCGGCCCGATCCTGGTGCTGCGCGGGGGTGACGGCGGCGGCGAGTGCGCGGGCTTCGGCGATAGCGTTGCCCAGGCTTACGGCGGCGGCGGCACCGAAGAGCAGTCCTTTGAGCGGCCGATCGTTGCTCAGTTGCCCCCAGCCGGGGAGGACGGCCGAGCGCAGCATGGCGGTGCGCGGCGAGATACTAGGGGAATCGGCGCCTGCCACCGCAGAGTTGGTCGCCTCGGCCCTCTCTTCGAGCTGTAGCGCCGGCACCGCGAGCGTGTCGGAGGTGTCGGCAGCGACGCCGGTGGTCGTCGCTGCCACGGCGAGGATGCAGAAGTTCAGCAGGCGGCCGGTCCACCGGTCGCGGCGGGGGCGCAGGTCGTTGCCGGAACAGGTGTCAGGCCGGGCCAAGGCGATTGCCGGCAGCGACGGCGTGTCCGCGGACGAAGGCGGAGCCGTCCATCGCCTTCCCGCCGGCTGGTTGCACCTGCTCCAGCCGCAAGTTGCCGGTGCCTGTGGCGACGACCAGGCCGTCCCGCCCATCGGCTGCGACGATCGTCCCGGGCGCGGCGCCGATGCCGGCGTCGACTGCGGCCGCCCGGTGGACCTTGAGGACGGCCCCGGACCATTCCGTGAACGCCCCCGGAACCGGGTTCATGCCGCGGACCTGGTTGCGCAGTCGTTCGGCGGAAAGCGCCCAGTCCAGCCGGCCGTCTTCGCGGCCGAGCTTGCGAGCGCGGGTGACGGCCGCCTCGTCCTGCGGTTGCGGATGGATACCCCGCTCGAGCCGGTCGACTGTCTCCAGGACCAGGTCGGCCCCCATCGTGCGCAGCCGCAACTCCAGCTCGCCCGCCGTCTCGTCGGGGCCGACCGCCACCGGCCGCTGCAGCAGGATGCTGCCGGCGTCGATCCGCCCATCGAGCAGAAAGGTGGTAAGGCCGGTCTCGGTCTCCCCGTTGACGACGGCCCAGATGATGGGTGCGGCGCCGCGGTAGGCGGGCAGCAGAGAGGGATGGAGGTTGAGGCTGCCGCGCGCGGGGATCGCCAAGAGCTCTACCGGCAGGACCGAGAAGGCGACGACGACGAACAGGTCCGGCTCGAGTGCCCGCAGCTGGGCGGCGAGCTGCGGTTCCCGTGGTGACTCGGGCTGCAGGACCGGGAGGCCGAGGGCGACGGCGGCCTGCTTCACCGGCGGCGGTGCCGGCTGCCGACCGCGGCCGCGGGGACGATCCGGATTGGTGACGACGCCGAGCAGGCGGTGGCGGCTTGCCGCCAAAACCTCCAGCGTTGGGACGGCGAACGCTGGTGTTCCCATGAACACCAGCTTCATTACTTCTGGTCTTCGGTCGACTTGTTCCTGGAGACCGCGGCGCGAGAGACTTCGATCTTCACGCTGTCGGCAATCTTGAGGACGATGATGTCGTCTTTGATGCTGTCGATGGTTCCGTGGATCCCACCGCTGGTGACGATCTTGTGTCCCTTCTCCAGCTCGTCCACCATCCGTTGCTGGTTCTTCTGCTTGCGCATCTGCGGCCGCAGAATGAGGAAGTACAGCACGGCGAACATCAGAACAAACGGCAGCAGCGAGGCAAACGGGCTGCCGCCTTCGCCCTCTCCCGGCGGGGCGCCCATGGCGTAGGCGGAGTCGATTAGCTCGAACACGGTATCATCCTTTCGAGTGGCATGGTGAATGCTGTCGGTGGCGATGCGAACGGGCGGATGGCTTACGCCAGCCGGAGGCAAAATCTAAGGAGAAACCGGCGACATCGACAGCATTCACCATCCCACTAGTGCCGGTACTCGGTCAGGAAGCCGGCGCGCCAGGCGGAGAAGGTGCCGGCGACGATGGCCGCCCGCATCTCCCGCATGAGCTCGAGGAAGAAGAAGACATTGTGGTAGGTGGCCAGGTGCAGACCGAGGATCTCGTTGCTCTGGAACAGATGGCGCAGATAGGCGCGGGAGTAGCGGGTGCAGGCGGTGCAGGCGCAGGAGGAGTCCATCGGAGTGCGCTCCTCCGCCAGGTCGGCATTCTTGAGCCGCAGCCGGCCCCGGCGGGTGAAGGCGGTGCCGTTGCGGGCATTCCGGGTCGGAACGACGCAGTCGAACATGTCTATGCCGGCGGCAACTGAGTCGACCAGGTCGTGCGGCAGTCCTACACCCATCAGATAACGGGGCCTGGCGGCCGGCATGTGCGGCACGGTGGCGGCGACCGTGTCGAGCATCGCCGCGCGCGGTTCGCCCACCGCCAGCCCGCCGATGGCGTACCCCGGCAGATCCATGTCGGCGAGCTGGCCCGCACACCGGGTGCGCAGGTCCTCGTAGATGCCCCCCTGGACGATGCCGAACAGCGCCTGTGGCGGCCGCGTTGCCCGCTCTTCTGACAGCTGCCGGTGGCGGACCAGGCAGCGGTCGGCCCAGCGCAGGGACAGTTCCATTGACTCCCGCGCCTGGTCGTGGCTGCTGGGGTAGGGCGTGCATTCGTCGAAGGCCATGATGATGTCGGCGCCGAGCGCGTGCTCGATCTCCATCACCAGCTCGGGCGTGAACAGGTGCGAGGAGCCGTCGAGATGGGACTTGAAGCGCACGCCCTGCTCGCCGACGGTGTTCAGCTGGCCGAGACTGAAGACCTGGTACCCGCCGCTGTCGGTGAGGATGGGCCGCGGCCAGCTGATGAATTCGTGCAGGCCGCCGGCCCGGTAGATCAGCTCGTGTCCGGGTCGCAGGTAGAGGTGGTAGGCGTTGCTCAGGATGACGCCGGCACCCAGGTCCAACAGGTCCTGCTGGCTCAGCGCCTTGACCGAACCGTGAGTGCCCACCGGCATGAAGGTCGGTGTTTCGATCGTGCCGTGGGGCGTGTGCAGGAGGCCGGCGCGGGCGCCGGTGGCGACATCGCGCGCAACTTCCTCGAAGGCGAAACCGCTACCGGCGCTGGTGCCGGCCTTGTAAGCGGTCACCGTCGCTGCTCGACCAGCCCGGAGACGGGCACGAAGCGGAAGCCCCGCATTTCGAGCTGTGGCAGGACGCTCTCCAGCGCCAGCAGCGTCTGTTCGCGGTCGTGGCCCAGGCCGATGGCCTGGCCCTGCTGCGCCGCCAGTTCGGCCAGGGCCCACAGGCGGGCCTCGATCGCCGTGGCCTGATCGACCGCGTCGATGAACAGGTCGCGCTTGGTCGCCGGCACCTCCATTGCGAGCGCCAGGTCGAAGGCCAACGAATTGGGTGACGTGCGGCTGTCCAGGAACATCAGGCCCCGCAGCTTCAGCTCCTGCAGGACCAGCCGCATGAGCCGCTGGTCGGCTGTGGCCCTGGAGCCCATGTGGTTGTTCAGGCCCACGGCCCCGGGCACCTTGCGCAGGGCCTGCCGTACCAGCTCCCGGACCCGGGTGCTGTCGTCGGAGAGGAAGATGGCGCCCGGACCCGGGTTCTTCGCTGGAAAGTCCTCCGGCTCCATTGGCAGATGGACGAGCAGCTCGTGGCCGCTGCCGCGCGCCAGCTCGAGGATCCGCTCGACGTTGCCCTCGTTGGGCAGGACGGCCAGCGTCAGCGGTTGGTGCAGGGAACAGAAACGCTCGACCAGGCGGCCGCTCATACTGCCGAAGTCGTCGAGAACGATGGCTATGCGGCCAGTGGCGCGGCGCACGTTGCGATCGTGGTGCAGGGTGAACAGCGTCGTCGGCGCGCCATCCAGGCCGGCGTGGATCGACAGCCCGGCGCCGTTGCCGGCATCGACGGCCCCGATCACCTGTCCGCCGGAACGGCGCACCAGCTTGGACAGCTGCAGGTTCACCTCTTCGAGGGGCAGATCGATCGGGACGCGGACATCGACGGTGTCCACCGGCGGCTCGCCGCCGCGGTCGGAGCCGATGGTCTTCCGCACCAGGGTCGAAAAAATACCCTGTTCTTCTAGCGCGAGCGTGGTCTGGGTGTACAGGGTGTTGGCCAGCGAGGGCCTGTTGGCAGCCGGCTGCGGCTCGATGTCGCCGAGGTTGGCGAACGAGTCGGTGGCCGGCTGTCGCTCCTCGAGTTGCGGCATGTAGAGCGCCGCGGCGATGGCGACGAAAATCAGGAAGCCGGTCAGTCTAAGGTGCCATGCCTGGGGGCGATGCCGGCGCACCATGCGCCCACCGCGGGAGCGCCCCCTCGTGGTCCACCGCGCCGCTTTCCGCCCTCTGGCCATGGGCGCCGCTTACTCGGTGGCGCTTCCCTTGAGATGGGCCCAGGAGCTGAATGCGGGGGTGCCGAGGCTGGGCGCGCCGGCGACGGGCTTCGCATCGGCGCCGTCCTCGGCGAGGTCGCCACAGTCGCCGGAAAGTGGGTCGTCGATCCAGCGGGTGATCTTCCACAGCTTCTGTTCGGGGAGGATCTCGCCGGTGGCAGTGGTGTCGGCTGGGACGACCTCCTCGCTTTCGCGCAGCTTGTAAGTCATGACCTGGTCGACGCGGAAACCGTCCTGGTTCTCGTCGACCATCAGCATCTTGACGCGGCCGCGGAAGACCTCCCAGTCCTCGTCCGGGTGGCCGTCCGGGTCTCCCTCGAAGGCGTTGGGGTGCCCGAGGCCGAGCTCGACGGTGCGGCTGATCAGCTCGAAGTCGAAGTCGAAGTTGCGGTAGATGTCGAACAGCCCGGGCTGGCTGCCGTCGCGGCTGCCGCCGATGAACTCCAGCTCCCCCTCCTTGCCGTTGAACCAGACCAGCTCCCCGGCGCAATCGGCCTCGGTGAACCAGAAGTTGTCGTCGATCAGCGACTCGTAGAGGTCCTTGTCCCGCTCGTTCATTGCCTTGTTAAGATTGTCCATGACGAGCTCCGGCGAGGTGGCCGCCGGCGCCGGCGGCAGGATGATCTCCTCGGTTGGCTGGTGCTTGTCTGGGGCGAACGGGTTGCCGCTGCAGGCGGTCAAGAGGAGGCAGAAAACAGCGATTGCGTAGAGGGTCTGGCGTTTCATGACTACTCCTTACTGCAGGTTTGACGGGTGGCGCGTCTCACTGGGCGAACTCGGCCCGCAGCTCGCCGAACGAGCGTTTGGCGGTGGCGGCGTCGCGAATGTCGACGATGCGGCTGATGGCCCAGACCGGGTTCTCGGTCGTGGGCGTCACCAGGTCAACCTCGACCCGGCCCTTGACTCCGAATGCCTTCGACACGCCGTCTACCGGCTTTTCCTGAAAATCGATCTCATACGGAAAAATATAGGTTTCCATGAGACCGTCCTCCGAAATGATGACCTCGTCCTTGGAGGATTCGTACCAGCGGGCGAAGTCGATCTTCAACATCCGCTCCTGATCCAGCAGCGAGCGGACGAAGGTGCGCTCCGCCTGCCACGCCCACAGCGTGTCGAGGGCTGGGTTGTAGTTGGGGGGCGCATCGTAGATCTCCGGATGCAGTGCGATGTCGCCCGGATCCGGGACGAAGAGGAAATCGTCCGTGAGCTGATCCATGTACTGGTTTGGACTGAAATTCGTGATCGTGGTTTCCACGTTGAACAGGACCGTGAACGGGGTCGTGCGCTCGCGGAGGAAAATCGGGGTGCCGCTGGGGCAGTCGGGCAGCCGCGTGCTGAGCGGATTGGCCGGATCGCCCGTCTCGGAAGCGCAGCTGGAGGCAAATTCGTCGAGCATGTCCTCGGTGCAACGACACTCGACCTGGTCGCCGACGTCGACACCGCAGCCGGAGAGGGCGATCACGGGTGCCAGCCAGATCCATCTCATAGGGTGAACAGGGTGCTCAGCGGGACGGGCGTGAAACAGACGGCGAAGACGGCCAGGCTGAGGTAGCCGATGCCGCGCCGCCGGCGGTCCAGCGGAATGTTCGGATTGTACGGGGCGGGGTGGTCGGTGCCGAAAATGCTCAGCAGCACGGCCAGACCCAGCCACCCGGGCCAGCCGGGATGGGGCCAGCCCCACATCAACGACAAAATACCGTACACCCCCATGGCCAGCAAGCCGGCGAAGCAGAGTCGGGCGATGAGGCCGTGCCAGCGCCCGAACAGGGCGTAGGTGACGTGACCGCCGTCCAGTTGTCCGACCGGAAACAGGTTGAACGCGGTGATGAAGAGGCCAACCCAGCCGGCAAAGGCGACGGGTCCTAGGACCACCATCTGATCCGGCGCCAGCGGCGGCATCACCAGACGGCTCATGAACTCGAACAGCAACGGCGCTCCGAGCTGAATGGGTGCGCCGGCGTAGAAGTCTTCGACCCGCACGATAGTGGAGTAGGGCAGCCCCACCAGGCAGACGGCGACCGCCACGACGAACCCGGCCAGGGGTCCGGCGGCGCCGATGTCCATCAGGGCCCGCTTGTCGGGAATGGGGGAGCGTATGCGGATGACGGCGCCGAGGGTGCCGAGGAAAAGGGGCAACGGCAGGAAGTAGGGCAGCGATGCGCGCACGCCCCACCGGCGGGCGGCGAAATAATGGCCGAACTCGTGCACCGTGAGGATTCCCAGCAACGTCGCGGCGAAGGGGATGCCCTCGCTCAGATGGGCCAAGCTGGTGAAGGGGTTCACACCCTGGAGCCTGGCGCCCGCGGCCGTCATCGAGGCCAGCGTCAGGACGAACAGCGCCATATGCAGCCAGGGCCGGTCGCGCGCGGCCGGGCGCGGGCGCCACGGTCGCGGCAGCACCTGGGTCGGGGTCGGCTGACTAACCGCCGGCTGGGAGCTTGCCGCGGATTGGGCGATCGCCGCCGGCGTCGGCGTCTTGCGCCAGAGGTTCATGGAGCGGGGTGGAAGACGAGGCTGAAGCGGTGGGCATCGCCGAGCCCGGAAGCGAACGGAACAAAGGCGTAGTTGATGCGGTAGCTGCGGGACTGGATGCCGAGCCCGAACCCGAGATCGCGGCTGTCGGCCGTCTGGTAACCGCCGCGCAGGTGCAGCCGCTGGCCGATCCGGTACTCGGCCCCGTAATGAGCGGTGGTGGCACCGGCGATACGCCGGACCTCGGCGGTCAGCAGCAGCCGCTCGACACCGGTGTAGGCGAAGCCGGCGTGCAATGCCTTTGGCAGCTTGGTAGCGGTGCGGCCGAGCGCATCCATGCTGCCGAGGTTGCGGGCCGCGACGGCGACGGTCAGCTCGCTTCCGTACTCATGTACGGCGCCGATGTCGGTAGCGTAGCCCGTAGCGCTCTCGGTGTAGATGCTCTGTCGGATCAACTTGACGGCGGCACCCAACCGGGTGGAGGCGCTCCAGGCGTGCCCGTAACCCAGGGTCAGGACGCCTTCGTAGACGCCGAAGTCGCCGAGGGCCTCGTTGCTCGGACCGGTGCGGAACTCCAGATCAGTCGCCTGTGACAGCTGCAGTCCCAGGGCCAGCGCCCGATCTCCGGTTGCCCGGGACAGAGTCACGTAGTCATGGCGGATGTCCTGGATCCACTCGGTGTGGGAGAAGGCGGCGGCGCTGGCCCCCAGCGGGATGGCGGCCGGATTGTGATAGAGGGCTTCGGGATCGGCCAGGGCGACTGCGGCGCCACCCATGGCGGCGCTGCGGGCGCCCGAGCTCAGCTGCAGGAAGGGCAGGCCCGGAAGAGCCGTGGCCGGCGGTGCACCGGCGAGCGTGACCGCCAGGCCGGCAGAGAAGAGCATGCGGCCCCTGCGGCCGGCAGTTCGGCCCCGCATCAGAATATAACCTCGATGCCTAGCGCGGTGCGGCCGCCGTTGCCGACCGGATCGGTGGCGAAGGCGTAGTGGAACTGCAGGGCGTCCTGGCGCATCGGCCGCAACGTCAAACCCGCGGTAAAGGAGCCGGCGTCGGTGGCGCTGCCGCCGACTGCATGGAGGCCGCTGCGCAACGCCAGCACGGGCGAGACCTGCCACTCGGCCCCGGCGTTGACCACCGTGTCGAGGTTGTTGCGCACTAGGTCGGCTGTCACCAGCAGTTGCGGCAGCGGGCGGTGGCTGGCACCGACCGCCAGCGTCGTCGGCATCGCGTCCTTGGTGCTGCTGGTCCGCTGGTTGCCGCGGTCCACCTTCCAGTTCAGCTCGGTTTTGAGATTGCGCACGACCGCGGCCAGCACGGTGTGTTCGCCGAGGCGGTAGCGCATGCCCAGGTCAAAGCCGTTGGCCTTGCCCTCCCCCAGAGTGGAACGGCTGCCGACGGGGGCTTTGATCTGTTGCCTGATCACTTTCATGCTGACCCCGACCGCCAAGCGCTGGCCGATAGCGCGGCCGACCGACACTAGATAGGCGTTGTTGGCGTCGTCGATGTCGCCCAGTGGCATGCCGGTGGCGTCGCGGGCGGTGATGTCGTCGACACCGGCGTGAATCATGGTGAGGCCGAAGCCGAGCTCGTCGCGGATGCTCAGGGCGAAGGAGATGCTAAGGTGCTGCCGGTCCAGCGACAGGGGCTGATGCGATAGCAGCACCCTTCCATCGACGTACACCAGGCCGGCCGGGTTCCAGTATCCGGCGGAGGCGTCGTCGGCGACGGCGGTGAAGGCCTGGCCCAGGCCGATGGCGCGTTCGCCGATGCCCACTTCGAGGAAGGCAGCGGCGAAGTCGGCGGCCGGTGCCGGTCGGCTGGCGGCTATCACCAGCAGCAAGAGCAGCGGCGGGAACAGGGAGCGAGGGCGTGGCGGCGTTCTCAATCGAGCACCACGACCTTCCCGAAGGTCTCTTTGCCGCCGTCCAGGCTGAGGCGGTACAGGTAGACTCCGTTGGCCACCACTTCGCCGCCGCCGCCGCCGCCATCCCAGGTTTCGGCGTGGCGCTGGCCGCCAGCACGGGCTTCGTCTTCGATCAGGGTTGTCACCAGACGACTGGCGAAGTCGAAGATCTCGATCGTGACCTCGGCGTCCCGCTCCAGGCTGTAGACGATCCGCGTGCGGTCTCGGGAGGGTGCGAACGGATTCGGGGCGACGTAGGACCGCACGTCTTCGCCGTCGTCGTCGAGAAAGCGGCCGGTGTCGACGGTGCGGGTCATGACCAGTTCGGTGATGATGTGCCAGGTCGATCCCTCGTCGGTTGAGACGCCAAGGCCGTTTTCGGCCCCGACCCAGAGGGTACGGCCGACGGTCTCCAGGCCGGTGACGGGACCTTGCAGCTGATCGCGGATGGAGTCGTCGGTCACCACGACATCTTCCCAGGTCCGGCCGCCGTCCGAACTGGCCAGGAGTCCCTGGTTTGTCCCCGCCCAGATGCGGTTGTCGGTGAACGCGAAATCCCAGGCGAACGTCGACCCGGCGACCGTCCAGCTGTCGCCGCCGTCGGCACTGAAGCTGATGGAGTTCACCTCGCCGGCTTTGCGTCCAGAAGACTGGGTCCCTGCCCAGATGACGGTGCCGCCATCGGGCAGCCGTTGCCGTTCGAGCGCCACTACCCAGTTGGCGCCCGGATTGCCGGGTATCAAGGCGCCGGTGTCATCGTGGCGAACTCTGAGGTTTGTCCAAGTCACGCCGCCGTCAATGCTGCGACCGATACCGTTGGCGGTGCCGATCAGGATCGTGTCGCCGAACGCGAGTGCCGAGAAGGTCCGATGCATCAGCTCCTGGGCCGCCAGACTGTCCGCAGCCGCCCGCAGAGAGACTACCTCGTCGGTGTTGCCGCCCACTGACTTGAGGGTGTCTGCCCGGCTCGCCAGGGAGTCAGCGTCGGTGTCCCTGCGAAAGTAGACGATCTCCCCGGCGCCGTCGGGCAGCATGCGGGCCCAGGTGCGGCCGTGATCTCGCGACCGAACCGCGGCGCCGGCGAGAAACGTGCCGATCACGGTGTCGCCATCCAGGGCCAGGCCCCAGCACGGGTTCTGTATCGTCGTCGTCGGGCCGCGCTCGAACCCGGACACGGTCGTGTCGAAGATGGCGGCGTTTGAGACCACGTCCCAGCTGGCGCCGCCATCGGTCGAGAAGCTGAGGCCCTGACCGACCGGGTTGACGGCGTCTGCTGCCACGGTGTCGGTAACCGTGGCGATCCAGACGGTGTCGCCGCTGGCGGCGATGGCGCTGATGCCGCCGCGAGCCAGACCGTGGCTGGTATCGAAGGTGACCCAGTCATCTTCGCTGCGGCCGTCGTGCTGCAGCGTGTCGAGGCGAGCGAGTCCGGCTGCGGTTGCCACCCACAGGTACTGGCCGCTCCAGACGACTTCGCCGACGTCGGCGGCCACCAGGCCCGGCCGCGCCGGGATGCCGTCATCCTGACTGAAGTGCTGGGGGGTGACCGCGGCCGCCGGAAGCGCCGGCGCCATGGTCAGCGCCAGAAGCAGGGCGCCGATCCAGAAATGGCCTCGGGCCCGGCCGCGTGCTGGACGGGTGCCAATTGAGTTGATGGCTGTCCTTTTCAAGGAGACGGAAGGGCGGTACCAGATCAGGCGTAGGAGGCGGCGCGCTCGCGCATCGCTTCTACTGCCTCGCAGCCGATTCCGTAGTCGCCGATGCGCGAGCCGTCCGGATCGCCGTGACTGTCGGAACCGCCCGACTGGAGCAGGCCGAAGCGGCCGGCCAGCTCGGTATAATATTCGATCTGCGGCGCATGATGCGCCGGGTGGAACACCTCGACCCCGTCGAGGCCGGCGTCGACCAGCTGAGAGATGGTGGGCTCGTTCAAGCTGGTTCCCGGATGAGCCAGCACCGCCACGCCGTGGACTTCGTGGATCATCTCGATGACGTCGGCGGCGGCGTTGTAGGGCTTGGGCTCGAAGGCGGGCGAGCGGTCGCTGAGATAACGATCGAAGGCCTGATCTTTACTCGCGACGACCCCGCCCTTGACCATGGCGGCCGCCACGTGCGGACGGCCGAGCGAGCCGCCGTTGGTCTCCTCGAGCACCTGCTCGAGGGTGATTTCGACACCGAGCCGGTTGAGCCGTTCGACGATGGCGCTGCCGCGATCGAAGCGCTGCTTGACCAGCCGCTGCAGATAGGTGGTAAGGCGCTCGGACTTCCACTCCAGGCAATAGGCGAGGATGTGGACTTCGCGCTCTTTGATGTGCGCGCTGAGCTCGGTCCCGGGAACGACCTCGAGGCCAAGATCCCTGCCGGTGCCGATCGCCTCGTCGATGCCCTCTACCGAATCGTGGTCAGTGAGACTGAGCGCCTGCAGCCCGGCGCCGCGGGCCTCTTCGGCCGCTTCGGCTGGGGTTCGCAGCCCGTCCGAGCAGTAGGAGTGGGTATGTAGATCTGCCAGGTTGTAGCGCACTGATTCTCGAGAAAGGACGCGGGATAGTCGGTCCCGGCGACGGGCGTAATCCCCAAATTAATACCGAGTTATAGTATACGAAAGAAACCGAATTCCCGCTCCTGACAAAGACGGGAATCGGGGCGTTTCTCAGTTGCGGGAGAGTTCGAGGAGCTGGGTGCCCCACTGGCTCCGCATTTTCTGCAGAGCCCGGTCGCGCAGCTGCCGCACGCGCTCCCGGGTCAGTCCGAGGGTGGCGCCGATTTTCTCGAGTGTCATCTCGGTTTGTCCCTCCATGCCGAAGTAGGAGCGGACGATCTGGTGCTCCCGCTCGTCGAGAATCTGCAGGCAGTCGTGGATGTTCTTATTGAGCTCGTCCCGCTCGAAGTCCTCGTCGAGGGTGGTCTCATCGTCCACGTAAACCGACAGCAGGGTGTCGTCCTCCCCGGCGTAGATCGGCGTGTCGAAGGAAACATCCCGTTGGCCGACCGCGAGCGCGTTGCGGGCGCGATCGAGGCTGATCTCGGTGTTCTCGGCAATCTCCTCGAGCGTCGGCTCGCGTCCCAGCTCCTGGGTCAGGTACCCGGCCCGCTTCTCGACTTTCTGCAGGTCGTTGACCTGGCGCATCGGTGGTCGGGCCGCCTTGCTCTGCTCGGCCAGTGCTTTGAGGATGCCCTGCCGGATCCACCAGACCGCGTAGGTAATGAACTTGAAGCCGCGGGTCTCGTCGAAGCGCTTGACCGCTTCGAGCAGCCCGGTGTTGCCCTCGGAAATCAGCTCGTTGAAAGACAGACCGTAACCGGAGTAGTCTTTGGCGACGCTGACGACGAACCGCAGATTGGCGCTGACCAGCTCGTGCATGGCCTCGATGCTGCCCCTGCGGGCAAGCTTCACCAGCTCTCCCTCGCGATGCCTCGTAAGTGGTTGATAATCCTTAATATCGCGCCAGTATATGGCGATTGGGTCAGAGCTTCCCTGGGCGTTGGTGGTGCGGGTATCGGCCATCAAGTCCCCATTGGTGATATGGGCCCCGGTTGGGGGCAGGTTCTGGCGGGCGCCGGACGCGGTCTTCCCATGCGTATTTATCGACACGCACGGGGGCGAACTGCAGCCCCATATAGAACGAATTTAACCGATTACGGTTCCGGCCGATTGCAGGAGGGGGGCGATCAGAGGTAGTTCAGGCCCAGCTCGGTGACCAGCTCCCGGGTGCCGTTGTCCAGCAGCGAGCAGATCAGGGCCACCGTCATTTCCGGCTCGAGCTCGACCGCATACTCGCGATGCTCCTCATGATAGTTGAGGCGCTGGAAGCCGAGTACTGCCTGCTTGAACTCCTCGGGTCGGTCGTAGAGCACGAGCTGGGCCAGCTCGGGCTGGGTCAGGGCGTTTTCGACGACAACTTCGCCGAAGATCGCCTCGAGGGCGTTTCTAAGCTGTCGGTGCAGCATCAGAACGGGTAGATCTGATGAATGCGGTCGGCGAGTTGCTGGCGGTCGGTGGACAGTTCGCAGCCGCTACCGTGCACCGCGTCGCTGGACTCGTGCAGCAGATGGATGGCCGGGCGGTGCAGCCAGGCGTAGAGGATCTGGTCCAGCTCCAGCGGCAGTTGCCGCAGCTCCAGCCGGAAGATCAGGCAGGCCCGGATGATGGTGCGCAGCATCGCTCGCCGCTGGCGCTCCTAGAAGTAGGAACTGATGTTGTCCCGAATGCGCTCGGCGATCGGCTTGCCGTCCAGGTCGCCGCTGAACTCGGTCCCGGTGACGCGCTCGTACAGATCGATGTAGCGCTCGGCGACCTGGATCCTGATCTCGTCGTCCAGTTCGGGAATGTTGTCGTCGGAGATGTTGCGCTCTCGCAGCCAGAGCCGAAGGAACTCCTTGTCCAGGCTTTCGGGCTCGTCGCCCCGTTCGTGGCGCTCCTGGTAGGAATCGGTGACCCAGTAGCGGGAAGAGTCGGGGGTATGGATCTCGTCAGCCACGGTGAGGGTGCCGTCAGCGTCGAGTCCCATCTCGTACTTGGTGTCGACCAGGATCAGGCCTTGCCTGGCGGCTAGCTCGGTGCCGCGGGCGAACAGTGCCAGGGCCACCGACTCGATCTTCTCCCACAGATCCTTCTCGACCAGTCCGCGCCCGACGATCTGCTGCGGGGAAATGGACTCGTCGTGGTCCTCCGATTTGGTCGTCGGCGTGATGATCGGGGCGTCGAACGGCTGGTTCTTGATCATTCCCTCGGGCAGGGTGACGCCGCAGAACTCGCGCACGCCGCGGGCGTAGTGGGTCCAGGCAGAGGTGTCGGAGCTGCCGGTGAGGTAGGCGCGGACGACGACTTCGACCGGCAGCATGTCAAGCTCGCGGGCGACTGTCACGTTGGGGTCCGGCACCTCGATAACCTGGTTGGCGACCAGGTCTGCGGTTTGCTCGAACCAGAAGTTGGCGATGCGGTTGAGCACCTGACCTTTCAGCGGGATGGCCCCGAGAACGTGATCGAACGCGCTCTGCCGGTCGGTCGTGATCAGGATGCGCTTGTCCTCGAGTAGGTACATGTCGCGCACCTTGCCGGTCCTGAACTGGGAAGTCCACTCGGGATAGCGGGCCTCGAGGAGACAATTGCCCAACTGGGCTTCGATCTGGTCGCGGGGGATCATCTGCGCTGGCAGCTCCTGATGCGGTGGAATGGGGTCGTCGAGGGCACTAATATAGGCGATCCGGCGACGAAAGCCACGTGGCCGACTTGGCCTCCGGACGGGGCGAGCCGGCCGGGTTTCGGTGCTCTCGACAACCTTACATAGTGACCTTACCTAGTTCTTGATTTTCTGATTTTTCCGACTTATGTTTTTGCAGTTTTGCGGCACGGCGGTGCGCTTGGAAGCATCGGCGGAACGAACGGAATCTCATAAGGGAGAGGACGCTATGGTACACCGGTTCGCGATTCTCGTGCTGGCATTTGGTGCTTGGAGCTGCGGCGGCGCAGATAGTGGTGAAGAGTTGCAGCAGTACGTCAAGACGATTCAGCAGTTCAACCATTACAACGCCGAGGTCGAGCGCTTCATCATCCAGTTCGGCGAGCCGAGCATCCCGGTTACCCAGGACGATGTCTCCACCGCGCGGCAGCTGGTCGATGACTACGCGACCGCCGTCCGCGGAGTGGCCGAAGCGGACGACAGTGCGTTGCGCAACACGCACAAGCTCTACTCCCGCGCCTTCGATGAGGCTACCAGACTCGCGCGTGACAAGACCGGTGACCTGAAGCGGCAGGGACACTCGGTGAAGATTGGCCTGGTGAAGCTGCGGACGACCATCCGGGATCGAGTCTATCCCTCCATCGAGGTACTGCTGGCGCGCAAGGGGCTCGGCTACGAGAAGGGCAGCGAGTGGGCCCTGCCCTGGGGCAACGAATAGGATCGCAGTTACAGGCTTTCAGAAGCGCCTCGCCCGAGCCAACGGGCGGGGCGCTTGTGTCGTTCTGGCGGACATGACCGGCTCAGGGGAAGGTCACACCGTCCGCGAGTGGATAGACTGGACGCACGCTCTCGTAGGCGTACGAGGCGAGGTTGTGGCTGTGGATGCCGGGGGTGTCCAGGTCGATGATCTCGTGGGCGATCCCGGCGTAGTCGGCCCGGAAGTGGACCGCGGACTTTAGCGCGATCATCTTGCGGTCGCGCGGTTCGATGCCGCAGGAGCGCAGGGCCTCGGCGTCGAAGGGCTGGTCGCGGCGCTCGGTGACGATCACTTCCACGCCGCCGATTTGGACCACGGCTGTCCGACCCATCTCGACTGTGCGGCCCCTGGCCATGGCCCCCCTGTTGACGTAGATCCCGTCGTAGATCCCGCGCACGTAGGCCCGTGTCAGCACCGGCTCGCCGTGCAGCGGCAGCGTCTTGCCACCGAGGAGTAGGTCGACCTGGCGGCCGACGCCGGCATGGATGGCCGCGGCCACCGATTCCGGGTCGGCGATGATGGCGATCACGCCTCCCTGCACGTCGGCGTCGATGAAGGCCCGCAGCACGTGGGTGCCGTCGCACGGCCCGCCGCCGCCAGGGTTGTCAGCCCCCTCGGCGAGAATGAACGGCCCCTCGGTCGACTGGGCGGCCCGGACCACGGCCTGTGCCGGGGTGAGGGAATCGACCGCGAACTCGGCGCGGCGCTCCCAGACGTAACGGGCGAAGGCGTCCGCGTGGTCGGCCGCTCCCGCCTCGTCATCCGCGGTCGTCACTAGCACTGCCGCGCCGGCATCTCGGATGTCGGCAAACGGAAAGCCCATGGCCACGGTGGCGGTGACCACGTCCGGCTGCCGCTCGAGTTGGTGCAGTCTTTCGATCACCTCCGACATGATGGGCTTCATCGTGCATTGCGCCGGCGGCCCGGTCAGCAGCGGCAGCTGCCGGTAACACATGGTCGGTCGCAGGCCCCCGTCCAGGATGCGGTAAATGGTTTCGGCTGCCTCCAGCCCGCGTTCGTACATGTCGACGTGGGGGTAGGTGTCGAAGCCGATGATGACGTCGGACGCTGCTGCCATGCGGGCGGTGATGTTGGCGTGCAGGTCGAGGGTGGTGACGATCGGCCGGCTGCCGAGCAGATCGCGGACCGCGGCGATCAGGTCGCCCTCGGCGTCCTCGTGAGCGTCGGTTACCATGGCGCCGTGCAGATCGAGAAGGCAGCCGTCCACCTCTCCTGCCGCCTCGAGCCGTGCGAGCAACTCGGCCTTGAGCGCGTCGTAGGCCTGCTGTTCGACACGCCCCGAGGGTGACGCGAATGCCCACAGCAGCGGGACTAGCTCGATGTCGAGCTCGCGGGCGCGGTGGAGATAGCCTCCGGTGATGGTTCCGGTGTCGGCGAACGCGGCGCGGACCTCTTCGCGTCGGTAGATGCCGCGCTCTTCGAAGTCGGCCAGGGTGGTGGGAGTGGGAGAGAAGGTGTTGGTCTCGTGGCCGATGCAACCTGTGGCTACGCGCATTGTGTCATTTCCCGGTTGTCTTGGTGGGGGGTGTTGCTTCCGGCGTTTCACGAGGCCGCGGGGATCCCGTTCCCGGCCCCGCCCGCCGGCGTGCCCGTCAGGGCGCGCCGGAACAGGAAGATCGTCTCGGCCCCCCGCCCCGCGGGAGCGCGTGGAAACTGCCCCGAGCTTTATTGAAGCGAAAAGGTGTCGGAATCAGCCAGTTAGTTCCGCGTACACTTCGCGGCCGCGGCGGAAGAGGTCTCTTACTTCTTCACGCTGCTGGTCGTTATTGTAGCGGCCGACCTTATCGATCCACTGCAGGGAGTGGTCGATGCGGTCGAGGAAGAAGTGGGCGGCATCGGCGCGTTGGGCGGAGGGCTGGCCGCAGCGGAAGCGGATGGGGCTGCCATGGGCGTAGAGGGGCTGGTCGAAACTGTCCCGCGAGTTGCCCCAGAGGCGGGCGGCCAGCCAGCCGTCGCGGGCGACCTGCAGCTGGTGGCGCAGGAGCCCCTCGCGGCGACCTTCGGGCCACTCCTGGCCGTAGGCGACGCTGCCGTTGACTACCAGCTCCACGCGCCCGATTGGGTAGTGGGAGCGGAAGCTGATCTCCGCGTCGAGACTGCCGCCTCCGTCCAGCTCGACGGTCTGTCCCATCTGCTGGTCGTTGACTTTCAGGTCGATCGTGGGGCCGTTGGTGATGAAGGTGTTACCGGCTTTCATCCCCTCGATCCAGCTCTCGTACGAGAAGGCCTCGTCGGTGCTGACGTAGACCCGGTTGTTGGAGCAGACGAACCAATCGGTGCCGGTAGAGGCCGGCAAATGGATGCCGCAGTCTAGGAGCTTGTACCAGATGTCGTACTCCGGATCCATCCAGAACGGGTCGAACAGGTTGAAGGCGTCGAGCTTGCCTAGGGCTGCGGCAACCGGGGCTTCCATGCCGCGGCCGTTGTGGCACCAGATCACCAGCCCGCCCTGGTCTCGGGCTTCGTCGCAGGCGAAACAGATCGGCGGGAAGTCCGGGTCGAACTGCCCCTTCAGGGTGTGGCCGCGGCTGACTGGCTGCACCAGGTTGCGGATGTTAAGGAACATGACGTGGCCGTAACCGATGTCGCCCCAGCCGGACGAGGCGTCGTTGTGGCGGTTCTCCTCGCCGATGTCGAGGACGTGGTGAGCGGTGGTGAACTCGTTCATCACGCCGATGGGATACTTGTTGCTGGCGTACGGCAGCTCGCGCCGGTCGAGGACGCTGACACAGGTGACGTTGTAACCCTCGACGCTGGAGTCAATGCCGAGGCGGTCGTCCGGCCGGGTCTCCTTGTCATCGTAGTGGATGTGGGTGTTGCCGGGGTACCAGTTGTCCTCCTGCGGGTAGTACCACCGCTTGATCGGGATTTCCACGTCCACCGAGCCGCTGGCCGGCAGGTCGACGACGACGCGGCCCGGCTCGTACTCGGTGCCGCGCTCCACCAGCACGTCGACTCGGCCCCGCGACGCGGAGACCTCGAACTCGCCGTCGCTGAAAAAGAACGGGGTGCCCGGGCCGACCTTGAGCATGGCGTCGGACGGGTGAGCGAAATTCCCGGAAGCGGTCAAAACGTGAACCTTGGCGTCGATGCGCTCGCCGGTGGCGTCATCGACGATGGTGCCGTGCAGTCGTCCCATCGGTTCCTCTCAGTTCAGCTGGTAGGTTTCGTACGGCGCGGTACAGGGGTTGCCGCGACTGACGTGCATCCGCCCGGAGTCGGCCTCGATGATCACCGAGAATACGCTGACCCAGTAGCCGTTGGTAGGATGGTCGTTGGCGTGGCGGCAGATCGAGCGTGGGTAATCCTCGTGATCCCGGAGCACGCGCTTGATGCTCTCGAGACTGATGGCGCGGTCCTCCTCGGCGAACGCCCGCTCGATGCGGGCCTTGCGCGGCCGCGACTGGATCAGCTCCGGATAAAGGTTGTTGATCGGCCGCAGGTCCTGGTGCAGACAGTGGTTGGTGTGGACCAGGCGGCGATCGTCGCGCAGGATGTGCAGGTCGTCGATGGTGATCTCGAAATTGGCTGGACCCTCGGGTGTCGCCAGGATCAGGTTGTTGGGGATGACCCGCTCCGCTCGCCGCACCGCCGCGGCCGCGGCCGCAATGCCGTCGGTCTCGAAGATGCATCGCAACACGAAGTAGTGGGGCACGCCGGCCCGCCGGCCGGGTGCTGGCAGGGTGTTCATGCAGATGCCGATGCCGCGGTCGTTGAGTCCCATGTAGGCGAGCAGTCCGGCCTGGGGCAGGGTCATGGGCGCCGGCGCGGCGGTCGGGCGCCGGGTGAGCACGATGGTGAACGGATCGAGGGCCGGGTCGTTGTCCCAGTTTTGCCCGACCAGGGCGTGGCCGGAACGGTTAGCCCCTGCCGCCATCGCGAAGGAGGTGCATCCGGCATCGCCCGCCGTGTGCATCTGATTGCGGGTCTGCATCAGCATCAGGTCGTCAAGCGAGACGCCGGCGCCCTCCTCCATGCCGCGCAGCTCTTCTAGTAGGTGGGGACTGTAGCGCTCCACATAGGGGAGGCACGCGCGGCCGATGGCGACCGCCTCCCCGTGCGAGACGGGCACCGACTTGCTGATGCGTTCCAGGTTGATGGCCGCGTAGGCGCGGATCTGTTCGCGCGCGGCCTCTCCCTGCTGCCGTCCCATCTGGCGGTAGTTGCCGCGCACCTCCAGTTCGGGGTAACGCCTATTCACGCTTCGTTTCCGATGATGTGCAGGATCTGATGTGCAGGATCCCCAATGTTCGGACCCTCAGGGGTTCAAGATAGGGGCCCGGCTCGTGGTGGCCGAGGCGGATCGCCGCTTGCCGCGGTTGCGCGGCGAAACCATCGCACGCACGTCGAGACGGACCGACGTCATCCGGCCGCATCGCGCACCGTCAGAATCACTTTGCCCACGTTGCGGTTGTCGGCCAGGATCTGGTGGGCTTGGTCGGCCGCGGTGATGGGCAGCACGGAATCGATGACGGGGGCCGCTCTGCCGTCGATGAGAGCGGGCCAGAAACGGTTGCGGAACGCCCTCACGATCTCCGCTTTTTCCTCGAGCGTGCGGTTGCGCAGGACCGAGCCGATCACCCGCAATCGCTTGCGCTGCAGGGCAGCCAAGTCGAGGTTGCCCGTCGCGCCGGTCAGCAGGGCGATGACCACCAGCCGGCCGCGCAGGTTGAGCAGCTCGACGTTGCGCTGCAGGTAGGCGGCGCCGCCGATGTCGAGGATGACG
>CAYWBJ010000039.1:0-1514 GCA_964456165.1 uncultured Gemmatimonadaceae bacterium
GCCGAGACCGGCCGCCGCTCAGCGTGCAAACTCCTCTGTCTGGATCTCAGAGCGCTCGATCACCTCGCACGGCGGCTCGATCAGTTCGTCGCCGCTGCTCATCGCGTCCACCTGCACCTTACAGGCCTGCTCGAGCCGGAACAGGGGCAGAACTGCCTCCGGCACCGTCGCGCCGATTGCCAGCAGACCGTGGTTGCGCATGATAACGGCGCGGGCATCGCCGACGTCGGCCGCCAGCTTCTCCCGCTCCTCCAGCAGCAGCGTCGATCCCTCGAAGTCGTGGTAGGCGAGGTGCCCGTGAAAGCTGATTGCGCTCATGCTGATCGGCAGTAGACCGCAGCGCATCGACGCTACCGCCATACCCGCCCGCGAGTGGGTGTGCATCACGCAGCGGGCGCGTTCCCGATGGCGGTGGATGGCGCTGTGGATGACGAATCCGGCCGGGTTCACCGCGTGGGCACCCGGCTCGACGATATTGCCGTCCAGGTCGATCACCACCAGGCTGGAAGCCGTGACCTCGTCGTAGCGCAGGCCGTAGGGGTTGATGAGGAACTGGTGCTCAGCGCCGGGCAGGCGCGTGGTGGTATGGCCCCAGATCAGCTCGTTCCACCCGTTGCGTTGGATCAGGCGGTAGGCGGCGGCCGTCTGCACCCGCAGCTGCCACTCGACCTCGTCCATCCCGCCGGGCCCGCGTCCGCAGTCGACAAGAGGCTTCTGCGCAGTCGATGACATACCCGCCTCCTGTGGCTACGCCCCGAGCGGATAGCCGCTCTCGGCCAGCGCCGGCGCAAAGAAGTCGAAGTCGTGCCGGCCGGCGTCGCTCTTCCAGCGCCCAACCGTCTCGGGGCGCACGACGATCCGGGCCAGCTCCATGCCGAGGAACTCCTCCATCCGGCCCAGCTCCCGCTCCTGAGCGAGGATAAAATCCTCGAAGCGCAGGGTCAGGAAGTTGGCCGGCTTCGGAGTGGATTTCACCAGGTCGTACTGGTACTTCCAGGAGATCGCGCGACGCTCCCGCTCGTCGTCGGTAAACTCGTAGTCGACACCGAAGTCCCGCAGGTCGTCGGTCACGTGGCCGCCGAGGATGCAGTCGCGGGGGTCCCGGACCAGGAACAGGTACTTGGCATCCGGAAACATGCGGGCGATCCAGGGAAAGGCGAGCGTCGTCTCGGGCAGCTTCCAGCCCTTGTGCTCGTCCTTGGCGTCGAGCACATCCCGCAGATAGCTCTCTACCAGGCACACAAATTCCGGATCGATCTCCATCTCGTGCAGCGCAGCCGTATCCCACTGGAGACCGCCGGCGTGGCGGACGTGCCTGGCCATTACTCGGCAGGCCTCGTACAAGTCGTCAGGCGGCACCTTGTCCCCGGAGGTATTCAGCCTGTTTCCCATGAAGACCCCGCTGGCGTACAGCGTGTGGGACAACATCCGCGTGCCGGAGTGACCGCGCCCGATGATGGTGATCAGCGCCATGGCGGGCAAAAAACGGGGCTGCCGCTGGCACCGTCAAATCT
>CAYWBJ010000040.1:0-21747 GCA_964456165.1 uncultured Gemmatimonadaceae bacterium
GCGCAACTACCGCCTCGCCATCATTGGCGAGCTGATCGAGCGCTTCGAGCTGGATGGTCTCGAACTCGACTTCATGCGCCATCCCGCCTTCTTCCGCATCGCCGAGGCCTATCAGCACCGCCACCTGATGACCGACCTGATGCGCGAGGTCCGCAAGCGAGTAGCCGCCGCGGCCGCGGCGAGGGATCGGCCGATGCAACTGGCTGTGGGCGTTCCCGCCACCCTGGCCGCTGACGCCCGCATCGGCCTCGACGCCACCCGCTGGATGGAGGAGTACCTCGTCGACATCGTCGTCGTGGGCGGCGGATTCATCCCGTACGAGACCCCGATCCGGGAGTTCGTCGACATGGCCGGCGACGGGATCGACGTCTACGGCTGCATCGAGTCCACCCGCTACGCCGATGAGAAGAACCTGCGAGCCATCGCCTCACACTTCTACGCCGGCGGCGCCCACGGCGTGCAGCTGTACAACTTCTATACCAAGGGTGCGGAATGGAATCGCCGCATCCTGAACCAGCTGGCCGATCCGCAGACCCTGGCTCGGCTGGACAAGCGTTACGAGCTCGATCAGACCGCCCGCTTCACGACCCCCTATCACTGCGCCTTCCCGGTCCACAACATCGAGGCCACCTTCCGCTACGCCAGCCCCCCGGCCCAGCTTCCCGTGGCCCTTGAATCCACCGTTTGCGGGGAAGGAATCGAGCTGACCCTTGAAGTAGACGACGACCTTCAGACGGTCCCGGAGTCCAGGCTGCCCGCCTCCCTGCTCACGCTTCGCTTCGCAGGGCTTTCGCCCAATGCCCGCATCGATGCCGCGCTCAATGGCAGACCGCTGTCGTGGACCGCGGCCCGTTCCAGCTACGAAGGCTGGATGCGGCAGGAGATCGAAGCCGAATTCTGGAAAGTACATCCGGCGGCCACCGTGGAGGTGCGCAGAGAAGGCGCATCGGTCGCCTGGTTGCTGGATCGCAACGTCTTGCGCCAGGGACGAAACCGGCTACGGGTGGGTATCGCGGCAGGAGCAGGGGAGCAGGCGGTCCTGACGGGTGTGGAACTGTTGCTGGACTACGAAGCCGGCGAGTAGCTGTCAGCCCTGAACGGGCAGCATCGCAGCGAGCGCCGCAAGACCATCGATGGTGACGGTCGGCTCGATCTCCCACCGATCAGGTGCGTTATCCCGGGCGCGCTGCAGCCAGGCGGCCCGCATGCCGGCGCTGGTCGCGCCGAGGCAATCGAAGCAGTTCGACGAGATGAGCCAGGTCGTTTCCGCTGCGGCCCCGGCGCGCCGCAGGAAGTGCCGGGACACGACTAAATCTGGCTTGAAGGACTTCACCTCGTCGCAGCTGACCACGTCGACGAAGCAGTGTCTAACTCCCGCTCGCTCGAGCAGGCCGCTAACTGCCGCACTGGTACCGTTGGAGAAAGCGAACAGCCGCGTACCGTCCTGCTGCAGCGAAGTCAGCGCCTCGCGGACGTCGGTGAAGGCGGGAAGCTCCAAGTAGCCGGCCAGCAGGTCCGCTTCCTGATCGCAGTCGAGGCTCAGCGAAAAGACCTCGCAGGCGTGCGCCAACGCGTCGTGGGTGCAGACGTCGAAATTCCGGTTCCGCCCCATCAGGGCGCGGTGGAACGTGTACTCTAGCTGTTTCTGGCGCCACAGCCGGGAGAACGCGCCGGCCCGATCGCCGACGTGGCGTCCCAAGGCGGCGGTGAGACCGTGCACGTCGATGATCGTGCCGTAGATGTCGAAGGCGAGGGTGAGTGGAGCCAATCAGCTCGCCGCCGGCTCGCGCCTCCGGCGGGCCCGCTCGACGTGGATCGCCCGCTGCTCGGCCAGCTGTTTCAGCCGCAGCTTGAAGATCGGCACCTCGCGCATCCAGGCGAAGTCCTCCCGGTCCAGCACCAGCGCGATCGTATCCTGCTGCGCCACCGCATCGTATTCCTCCGGTTCGCCGGTGCTGAACACGCCCTCGCCGAACACCGGGGAAGTGGCCCCCTCCGGCACTTCGACACCATCGACAACCAGCTTGAAGCTGGCCGGGTCGCCGGCGAGCACGAGCGCCTCCTTGCCCGCCTTCGTGAAGACCGAGTCCTCCTTCCGCAAGCGCAGCTCCCGCGCCTTCTGCGCCAGCTTGTTCTGCAGGTGGATCGGCACCTCGTGGCGGAACAGCCGCGATCCCTGCACCACCTCGCGGTGGCGCCAGATCTTCTGGATCACCCCCTCATCGCCATTGCTACGCTTCTCCGAGAAAATACCCAGCCCCACCGCCATCTCACGGAAGAGGAAGCCGGGAATGCGCAGAACGTGCATGTAGGTGTCGGCCCTGATCGACGCGGTGCGAGGCACCTCCATCAGCACGCCCACGTCGCCGATCAAATCGCCGGCGTTGACGTTGGCGACATGCGCCAGCTGGCCTTCCTTCTCGATCCAGACGCTGCCGACCCCGCTGACCACCAGATCGACAAATGCCGACTCGCCGCCCATTTTCAGGAACGGCGTGTTTGGGGGGATGACGTGGATCTCATTGTCGGCGAGGATGCGCAGGTAGATGCGCACGTCGTCGCGGCTCAGGACGCCCTCCTCGATTGGATCCTCCAGCAGCGTGAAAAGGTATTTCCCGAGGAACTGCTTGGCCCGGTCGCGGTACTTGTCGTGATAGGAGGTAGCCCCGCGCTCGCTCATGTCACGGGCCGAGCCGGCGCGAGCGAACGAGCCCACCATGACCGTCGCCCGAGGATCCAGATCTGCCTCCCGCGTGTGGGCCAGAATGATGGTCTCGGAGGCGTCGTCGGTGAAGTCCTCCCAAGACCCGTGCACAGCGAACTCCTCGGTGCCGGCCCGGGCGCCGATGTCGATCTTCTTCACGCTCGCCGGCTCCAGCAGGAAATCGCGGTACTCGGCGAACCGCTTCTCGCTGAGGTAGCCGTTCTTCACCAGCGTCCGACAGCGGGCGAAGTTGAGGATGTCGCTCATGTGACTGTATACCCGCCACTCCTGGTCGACGAGGCCGCGGATGCGGTAGACGGCACAGGGTACCGAGTGGATCGAGGGATGGGCAGTGATTCTGAGGCCGGCGTAGTCGATCTCCTCGCCGTAGCGCACCGGCAGGTAGTCGAAGTACTCCTCCAGCTCGGCGATCGTCATGTCGAACATGGAAGCCGCTTTGAGCAGGATAGACTTCCAGACGATGCGCGGACAGATGGTGGTCACCTTGTGATCCATCTGCATCAGCATCGCCAGCTCGCCGATATGGTCATCGTGGTTGTGGGTAAAGATCACCGCGTCGATCTCGGTGCGGGAGATGCTGACCTTGTCGAGCAGGTAGGAGACGTTCATCGGCAGGTCGACGCAGATTATCCGCTCCCGCCACTGGATGAGCGTATGCATGCAGCTCTTTGGCGAGAACCCGTCCTCCTCGCCGGTGTCGACAATCTGGTAGAGCTTGTACTGGACGTTCTTGACATCGAGATCGAACGGCGGAACGTGATCCTCGTTCTCGGCCATGTTGATGTCCACGTCGATACGCTCACCGCCGTACTCGACGGCAAACGTGTTCATTCCGCTCTTCCAAATCCTGAGGCCGTTGTATTCGCTGGCCCGTTCCGGCCCGGGGTTTTCCTCCAGATCCATCAGTGGAACGAGCTCGAGCAGCTCCTCCGTGCGCTGGATGCCGTTGAGGGACAGCCCCTCAATCTCCCGAGTCAGCGCCTCCATCTCCGCATCCGACAGGTCGCAGCCGGCCATTTCGCTCTTGTCGTAGAAGCCGTAGAGGCCGCGGCGGAAGCTCTCTCCGGCCAGCTCGAGCTGCCGCTTCGTGCCGACCAGGACCGGGCGCTCGCCGCGGGCGTACATGCCCTGGTTGAACATGGCGTGCAGCAGCGGGAACTCCACCAGGTTGCAGCTGATGCCGCGGACGGTCTGCACCCTGAGATCGGGATAGACGATGCCGTTGAGCTCCAATCCCTGTTGAATCAGAAACTTGGTGATATCCGGCCAGGCGTTGAAGACCCAGGAGACACCTGCTTCCGGCACTCGCAGCAGGTAGGCACCCCGACAAATTTGGATCAGTTCCATAGGCACCGCTTAAGCGAACAGCAGGTTATCGCTGAAATCGGTCTGCTCTCTTCTAACATCATACATCACACCTGTTCTTAACAGGCAACAAACAGAGCGGATTTCTCAAGATAGCACACAGCACGGATGCTTCAAAGCCACATCGCGCCCAGCATACGCGGCTGGCGGCGAAAAGCAGAAGGCCGCGTCTCTGCAGAAGGCCGCGTCTCTTTCGAATTGCAATCCGCGCTGAGATCCTGATGCGGTCCGCAGAGTTCAGCTCGCCGCGGCGATCTTCCCGGTGAGCTGTGCCTTGGGCGCCGCGCCCACTATCCGGGCGGCGACCTGCCGCCTGGAAATCCACCAGCACCCGCAGCGAGGGATCCGCTACCTCTCCCTTGAACGTTGCATCGGTCAGTGCGACTGGAGCGTCATCAGTTACTCCCTGCTCCTGGGTAATGTGGAGCACGCCACCCGCTTCTCATTCCCCGTGCCAAAGCCTGAATGGCATTGAAAAACATATTCATAACACCATTACAAACAGACACATAGATCAGGATATACCGCAGTCGACCGAGGTCCGTGTGCGACTTTTTTCCATCGCCACAAGGAGCCAATATGGCACAGAAGCCAAATTGACACACCTCGAGGCCGCCCTTCTCGACACGACCGGTTCTCCCTAAGTTCCTGTTGCTCATGAACACACCCCCGCCCTCCAGGACCCAGGTACTCTGCGACGAGCCATTTCGACTGCTCTTTCCACCAAATTCCAGTAGGTGCCGGACTCGTCGCGCCGGGCCTGTCCAACCATCCCGGCATCATAACAGTCACCACGCCGCGGACGCACCCCTTTCAGGCCTCCAGTGACTGAGAAGCCGGACAGCGGTCAGGGACAGGTCTTCTCCCGGCACAACCTCCTGGCCATATACCTTCCGGGCCTGTTCATGGCCTCCACCAACGGCATGCTCATCCCAGTCATGCCGTTGTTCGCCCGATCGTTCATCGATTCCTACTTGCTGATCGGCGTCGTCCTGGCGGCCAAGGGGGTCGGCAACCTGCTCTTCGACATCCCGGCCGGCGTCCTGGTTCGCCGCTACGGTCACCGACCGGTCCTGACACTCGGTGCCGCTACCATCATCGCCAGCAGTCTGGCCGTCTCCCAGACCCACAGCGTCTTCCTCGCCATCCCCTGCCTGGCTATATGCGGGATCGGCTGGGCCCTCTGGTCGATCGCCCGTCAGACCTACGTTGCGGAGGTGATCCGCACCGAGAACCGCGGCCGGTCGATCGCCCTCCTCGGCGGTGTGGGCCGCATTGGCGTGCTAGTCGGTCCGGTGATCGGGGGGCTGGTGGCCGGCACCTTCGGGCTGCGGGCGCCGTTCCTGCTCTACGCGTTCCTGGTACTCTGCGGTGCCGTTGTCATGCTGATCTTTTCGGCGCCGACACGCGCCGCTGGAACGCCCGCGACTGAGCCCGAAGTCCGGCTCTGGTCGGTTCTACGAGACAACATCGCCATCCTTTTCCGCGCCGGCTCCGGCCAGCTCTGCGCCCAACTGGTGCGCAACGCCCGCCACGTCATCATCCCGCTCTACGCCACCGACGTGCTCGGCCTCGACATCGAGTCGGTGGGCCTGATCATCAGCCTCGCCGCCGCGGCCGACGTGCTCATGGTCTATCCGGCCGGCGTTATCATGGACCGCTTCGGCCGCAAGTTCGCCTACGTGCCGAGTTTCCTGATCCAGGCCGCGGGCATGGCGCTGATCCCGCTGACGACCGGCTTCTTCAGCCTGCAGCTGGTCGCTCTGCTCATCGGCTTCGGCAATGGACTAGGTGCGGGCACGATGATGACCCTGGGAGCCGACCTGGCGCCCTCCCGCTCTCGCGGCGAGTTCATCGGCATCTGGCGTTTCATCGGCGATGGCGGATCGGTGGGCGGGCCGCTGATCGTTGGCACTGTCGCCGAGGTGCTGGGACTGCTCGCCGCGCCGGTGGCCCTGGCCGGCATCGGTTTCGCCGGCGCCGGCATCCTCGCCGCGCTGGTGCCGGAGACCCTGAGAGGGAAGCCGGCGCCGAGCAGCACCTGAGACCCAGGCGGCAGCCTGCCGGCACTACCTCGCCGCGAGGAACTCCTCGGCGCGGGAGTCCTGCCACTGCAGCTGCAGGTCGACCGTATCGTGCGCCCGGATCCGGGTCCGCACCGCATCGAGCGGCGGACCGACGACCCGAATGCGACGCAGGTCGGCCACCCCCAGGCCTTCGGCATCAGCGTAACTCAGCAGGCCGATCTCCAGCGGCTCGAAACCCATCGCGCCGGCCATCACGGCGTCGGCGGCGAAGACATCGCCGCTGGCCACCGCGATCCCCAGGTCGAGCTCGAAGCCTCCCCCGGGACCGTTCCCCTGCATTCCCACCGTGCCGTCTATCACGCCGACATCGGCCCGCAGGTGGCGCGAGACCCGGGTCAGGTTGACGGTTACCCGCTGCGCCTCGAGCGGCAGTTCGCGTTCGGCGTGGCTTTCGAAGCCGTGGATCGCGATGCGGTCTTCCTTCTTCAAGGTGCCCATGATCAGGTTCTTCTGGGCCAGAGTGACGACGCAGCAGTCGTGGGTCTTGGCTACCGCCACCGAGATGATGCACGGGCACTCGAGCACGGTCAGCGGCATCCGCACCGGCACCAGACGACCGGCGGCGGTGACGCCCGACGTCTCGCGCCAGCGCGTCTCCTGGTTGAGATCGACCAGGCGGATCGCGACCGGGTACTCCCGCGCCAGGCTGCGATAGCCGAAGTTGTCGAAAGCCTCACCCGAATAGGACTCGTTGGCCCCCTCGGCGACGACGATCTCCTCCGGCGGCCGGGGGGTGGACAGCAGGAAGTCGATCGCACCGCGGACGGCGTCGACGTGGGTGGAGGCGAGTTGCTTCTCGCTGGACAGGAAGTTGGGCTTGAGCATCACCTGACTCCGGACTTTCGGCTCCACCGAGTCGCGCACCCGGTCGAGGGCGGCGAATACGTTCCCGCGGCGGTCGCCGCTCCGCGCCAGCCCCACCGTAGCATCGAGGCCCACGCTACACCTCCCCCACTTCGCAGCCCAGATCAGCAGCCACCCGCCGCACCTGCTCCCAAACGCCGTCGGCCACCGGCACGCCGTCGCGCAGGTGGCGATCCATCGTCTCGAACTCCCGCTGTCCCGGTAGCATCGGCCCGGTGCTGCCAGCCGCGGGCGGCGAGGACAGGACGTAGTCGACAAACTTGTCCATCTCGTCGCGGAACAGGTCAGCAGCCATCGCCGAGTCGAGACTGATCACCATGATCCACATACAGTTGGCATGGGATTCGATACCCTCCTCGAGCCAGGTCGGCTCACCCACCATGCAGGAGAGCACCGCGCACATCAGACTCAGACCGTAGCCCTTGTAGCCCTGCGAACCGCCCGCCGGCAGAATAGCCCCGGCCGGCTCGTTGCTCTCGGTGTAGAGGTCGGCCGGGTCGAGACTGAGATTGCCATCGGCGTCGACCAGCGTGTCGGGCGGCAGTTTCTCCCCGGTGTCGCGCAGATAGCGGACTTTGCCCTCGGGCAGCGAGGAGGTGGAGAAATCCATCACGATCGGCAGGCCACCGGTAGGGGCGGCAAAGCTGATCGGGTTGGTGCCCAGGCGCCCCTTGCGACCGCCGAACGGCGCTACCCAGTGCCCTTCTCCGGCGCCCGAGCAGGTAGCCAGCGCCAGGCAGTCGCGGGCCGCCGCCATCTCGGTGTAGGCGCCAACCCTGCCCACGTGACGCACCCGCCGCACGGAGGCGCCGGCCATACCTTGCTCCACGGCCGCATCGATCGCGATCTCTGCCGCCCGCGTCGCCGCGATCTGGCCGAAGTTCCAGGCGCCGTCAACCCGGTGGATGGTCGGCCGCCGCTGGTCAATCACCATCTCGGCTCCCGGCCTGATCGCCCCGGTGGTGGTGTCGTGCACGTACTGGGGGATCCGCAGCACACCGTGGGACGGCAGCCCCATCAGGTCGGCCTTTACCAGCAGCTCCGCCACGACCCGGGCCTCGGCCGCCGGCGCGCCCGCCCGCTCGAAGATCTCCGCAGTCAGGTCTTCCAGGTTGGCTGAATCGATCGTCGGCAATCGATGTCTCCTCTGTTTCCTCGTTCCAAGTGTGAAACTAGTACCCGCTACTCCTGTATACGCACGTCCTTTTTCCCTGACGATGCGGGCATTCTGGCGCCGCTAGGCAGTGGCGACCGGCAGGACCGACCAATCCCCGCTGCAGATCCCGACCTGCATGAATCGGGATCCGTCAGAGGAGGAGGCTCAGCTGATGGACGTAAGCACCGACCTGCCCCAGCTGAACAACCTGATCAAGAGGGATCTGACACCGTTGCTGAAACGCAAGGCCGAGACCGGCCTGCGGTTCGACCACACCTTCAGTGCCGGGATCGCCACCTGCTTCCAGACGGCCCGCGCCAGCCTGGAGAAGGGCGGCGACGTGACCGTCCAGTAGTCCGTCCCCGGCCGGACAGGCTCAGGCTTTTTCGCCCATGATCTGCCCCAGCACGTCCATGCCCGCCAGGTCGCTCCAGGCGCTCATCATCTCATGAAAGCACGGCCCCGGCCGTCCCGCCCCAATCGGCCTGTTGTTGATCCGCGTCACCGGCGCTAGGCAGTACGGCGTCGTCGTGAGCCAGGCCTCGTCGGCGTTGACCACGTCGTAGGGTTGCATGTCCTTCTCGACGCAATCCCACCCCAGCTTCCCCGCCAGCTCCCGCACCGTTACCAGGCTCACCCCCTGCAGGATGTTGCGGCTCGTCGGGCTGTAGATCGTGCGGTCGTTGATCACCACGAAGTTGGCACCGGAGCATTCAGTGATGTTGCCCTCCAGGTCGAGCAGCAGACTGGTGGCGTGGGGGTCGACGTTGCGGCTCTGCTGGTCGCCGATGAACCAGTGGAGGCGGGAGCGGTTCTTCATCTTCGGGTCGATGCACTGCGGCGGGATGTGGCGTATGGACGGCGTCACCACGTGGACTCCGTCGGTAAAATTGTGGCGGAACTCGCCGAACGGCAGCGGAAACGAGTGGATGCAGATCGTCGGCTCCATCCGGGTGCTGCTCTTGATGCTGCCGGCGTACATCCGGTTCTCGCCCGGTGTCACGAAGTGCACGACGCCAAGATCGTCGGCCGCATCGATCAGGCCGCAGTTGTGCTCGATGACCGCCTCGGTCTTCTCCACCATCTCCGTCTGCCCGAAGCCCGGATCGATACCGGCGTAGTTCATCGACCGGTAGAGCCGGGCGACGTGATCTTCCACCCGGAAGGATTTGTGCCGGAACGTCCGCGTCATCTCGGTCAACGTGGCGCCGAGCACGATGCCCCAGTCGTAGATGTTGATGCTGGCCTGCGATGCGGGAACCAGATTGCCGTTCAGGTAGACGATGGGTTCAGTATCCGCCATGGTCCGCTCCGTCGTGGGAATTGTGTTCGCTGCCGTTCGCTGGATCAAGATGAGCCAGCCGCCGTACCCTGTCCAGCGGCGGTGGGCCTGCTGGCCGCTATCTGAAGCCCAGGGCGCTGCCTGAAGCCGAGGTTAGGCTGGTGCTGAAAGCGTACACCGAATTCAGACCAAAAAATTCCGCTATTCGGCCGGTGAGTGAAAGCGGGACTATAACTCCGCTATCACGTCCCTCAGCGTCGCTCGGATCGGACGGTAGCGGACCCCCAGCTCGGCGGCCGCCCTGCCGCCGCTGGCCACGATGCCGGGCGCGAGCGTGCGGATGGCATCGGCGGCCATGCCCCAGGCCGGCGGCCGGCCAGTGAAACCAGCAACGGTTGTGAGCAGACGGGCAGTGACCATGGTCAAAGAGTTCGGCATGCTCAGCAGGGGGAGACGAACCTCCGCCAACTCTTCTACCAGCTCATTGATTTCTCTGAAGCTGAGACGCCTATCCCCGATGATGTAGCGCACTCCGATGCTGCCTTCGGCTTCCATCGCCCGGACGAGACCGTCGGCGACGTCCCGGACATCCACCCAGGTGTTGACTGAACTCTCCAGGACCCTCATCGGCAACCGACATTTCACCAGATCGCGGAGGTACCGCCCGCTCGCTTTGTCGTCACCTGGCCCCAGCACCGCCGCCTGGTACGCGACCGTTACCGGCAGGCCACGCTCCCGGTGCAGCCGCCACACCACCTCGTCCCCCTGCCACTTGCTCGCCGCGTAGGCGCTCAGCGGCGGCCCCGGCTCGCTTTCCTCGGTAAAGGGCTCGACAGCCGACTTGCCGTAGCTGACCACCGAACTTACGTGGACAACCTTCAGAATGCTCTGATCGAGCGCACACTCCATAACGTTCCGGGTCCCGTCCACGTTCACAGTCCTGTAGACCCGCGGATCCCGTTCCCAGAAGGAGTAGACGTTGGCCAGATGCATGACGCGGTCACAGCCCGCCATGCCGGCGTGCACCGAAACGCGGTCGGTCACGTCGCCGATGGCCAATTCGGCCCCGTGCTCGCGCAGGTAGGCGGTGTCGCTGCTAGCCCGGACCAGACAGCGGATGGTGTAGCCGGAGCCGGCGAGACGCTCGACCAGATGGCGGCCAAGGAAGCCGGTGGCGCCGGTTATGAAGAGGGTTGGCATCTGCCCTTATGGCCCCATCCTCTTTGTCTTACAATTGTATTGGTGAACATCATAGTCGAATCCTCTGTGATACTCGCCGTTGCCACCAACGAGCCGTTCAAGGGACGATTGGTAGATGCCACGACAAGGCACTCTACTCGAAGAATCGAGGAAAGACGGTGAAGTGCGAATAAAGCGGAGAGAGGGCCGGGAATTTGCTCTGAAGCCGGCGCAGAGACGCAGATCACCCCTCGATGTGGAGGGCGTCGACGGGGCGCTCTCCAAGGAGGCAATCGGCCAATCTGTTCGCGAGAGCAGAGAGCGCGGCTGATCACCATCTTGAGTCCCATCTTCGCCTGTGCCCACCGCGGCGCTTCCTGCGACTTCCCCGAGAACACCATCCCCGCCTTCGCCGAAGCCGTCCGGCTCGGCTGCGGCATGGTCGAGTTCGACGTGCGCGCCACCGCCGACGGCGTGCCGGTGATCCTGCACGATCCCACCGTCGACCGCACCACCGACGGCGCCGGGCCGATCTGGGAGCTCGACTTCGTCCAGGTCGAGGCGCTCGCCGCCGCCGCCGGTCACGCCGCCCACGCCGGGGTCGGAATCCCAACGCTCACCGAGCTCCTCGACTTTTTCCCGGCCGGTCTCGAACTCAACATCCACGTCTATCCCGGTCCGACCGATGGACTCGGCCTGGTCGACCGGGTCTGCCATCAGATCCGGGAGCGAGACCTCTTGGCCACCGCCTTCATCGCCGGCGACGACGAGGTGATGCGCTTGGTCATCGACCGCGATCCCCGCGTCCGCCGCTGCCTGCTCGGGAGCCAGGGTCGCGTGGACGTCTACGCCGAGCTCGCCCACGAATTCGGCTGCAGCAATTGTCAGCCGCACAACACGATTACCGACCGCGCTTTCTGCGACCGAGCCCACGAGCTGCGACTCGCCGTCCACCCCTACTACGCCGACGACATCGACGAGATGCGCCGGCTCATCGACTGCGGCGTCGACGGCATCCTCACAAACCGCCCCAGGCTGCTGGTCGATCTGCTCCATGCCCTCGAACAGCTCGAGTAAGTCGAATCGGTGGCAGACTGTGCCCTCAACTGCGATCATCTACAGCGTCTCGAAGGGCCCGGATCCAGAATAACGGCGCTGCCCGCAGGCATCATGAGGCCGCATTACGGCGATCCAATTCGCGCATTCGGTCTAGCGTCCTCTCTCGCATCCGCCCCGTCAGGCACTCACAGCCCCTACCCCCCCACCTGCTCCAGCCACTCCTGATTCACCTCGCTCCCGAACCCGGGCGCATCGCTCGGCACCAGGCAGCCGCCCTCGATGTACGCCGACCCGGGTATTTCCACCGCATCACGCAGCGGCACGACCTTGATGCCGGCCGCCTCGGCGATGTGGCAGATCCGCAGGATCGCCGCCGCCCCCGACCCAGCGCGTATCCGCGCAGAAAGATGTCGACCAACGGCTGCTCGACGGCGGCCGCAAAGGGCCGGGCCAGGTACCAGTGATCGCCTGTGGCCAGGCCCCGCCAGCGAGCGCTGTTCCTTGTAGGCCGGGTACCGTTCCATCGGGCCGGCCGGCTGCAGCCCGCAGCGCTCGTAACCGGTTGTGCTCTTATTCTTGGCTTTCGACAGGTCCACCGCAAACGCGTGGACCGACTTTGATCTTCATCCTCCGCTCCTGCCCAATCAGTTGCGTTCCTCCGCCTCCAGCTCCTCCAGTTCGGCGATCACCGCCGGCACGTACTGGCCGAGCCCCAAACCTGGGCCGCCTGTGACTTCGATACAGCCGTCGACAAAGGGTGGGGGCGTCTCGACAATGCGAAAGTTCATCGCCTCGGTCACCGTGCGACGCCAGTCATCCGGATCGTAGCCGGCTATCGCCGGATACTCGATCAGCACCGTATTGACATGGGTGCACAGCACCTGCAGATGGGCTCCGATCGCCATGGCCGTCCACGGGCAGTGGGGGATCGTCCACATCCCTGCCGCCTCGGCCAGCGCCGCCACCTGCCTGAACACCGTAACACCGATCTGCTGCGCATCCGCCTGCACGATATCGATGGCGCGGCGGCCGATAAACTGTTGGAAGTCGGTCAGCGTCACCAGGCTCTCTCCCGTGGCGATGCGGACCGGGGAGGCCGCGGTCAGCGCCGCGAAGCCGTCGACGTCATAGGGCTTCAGCGCCTCCTCCAGGAAGAAGAGGCCCAGAGGCTCGAGCTTCCTGGCGATGGCGATCGCCTCGCGCACGCCGTGATCGGGCCGATTGTAGGCGGGACAGCCGAAGTCAAGGGCCAGCTTCACATCCGCTCCGACCGCCTCGCGCATCGCCTGCAGGGTCTCGATGTGCCCGTCGTCGAACGCATTGCCCCAACCGAATTTGATCACCTTGAAGCCCGCGGCAGCGTACGCTTTGCACTCCTCTACGAAACGGGCCGTGCTCTTGCGCTCCCACTGTCCGCCCTGCAGGTCGGCGCTGGCCACCCGATCGGCGGCGGTGGCGCTGGCGTAGACCTCGACCCGGTCCATAACGGCACCGCCCAGCATCCGGTGGATCGGTTGCCCCGCCGCCTTGCCGGCCAGGTCCCACAGCGCCATGTCAATCGCCGCCATCGCGTTGACCGCCACGCCTCCTTCGCCGCCACGCCCGCGCCTGGCCTGCCACCCCTCGAACATCTCGCGCCACAATCGCAGCGGCTGCCGTGGATCGCGTCCCAGCAGCATTGGCTTCAAAGCATCCGGACCCTGCTCGATGATGGCCGCAAACACCGGCGGCGGTGCCGAGGTGGAGCCGATACCCACCAGGCCGCTGTCACTCTCAACCTCGACCAGACCGACACCGCGCAACCGCTTACCTACAGCCCGAACGTCGACAATCTTCATGGCTTCTGGCCGGGCATCCCCGTGCCACCACGCCGCATGCTCTCGTCAATGCCGGCCTGAGCGGGCAGTGCGGCGGAGTTGGCTGCACACCTCCTCAGATAGGGCGTCCGATGGTGTTTCGCGATCCCTTTCCAGCCGTATGGATCAGCACCGGCAACCACCATGATCGCGCGCCGGTCGCCGTCCGACGGCACCGGCAGGTCCGGGTTGGACCAGGGCAGCAGCGACCAGGCGTTCATGTAGTGGTTCACCAACGCCCGGCGGTAACCGCAGCTGCGGTTGCGCCCGGACGAGTGCAGCAGGTAGCCGTCGAAGAACACTATCGATCCAGCGGCGACCTCTACCGGGACCGCCGCCGCATCGTCAAACCCGTACGAGATGGCACCGTCGTCGAATTCCTCCGGCTCGTCGTGCTCTCGCTGGGGCCACAGGTAGCCGCTGCGCTGGGACCCGGGGATGACGCACATGCAGCCATTCCCGACCGTGGCGTCGTCGATGGCGATCCAGACGCCGGTGAGCGACCGATCCCGCGTCTGGATGTAGAGCTCGTCCTGGTGCCAGGCCTGGCCCTGGTAGCCCGGTGGCTTCACGAACAGCATCGTCTGCATGCCCTTCACGCTGCCGTCCCAGTGGGGCAGATGAGCGCCCACGATCTGGGCCAGCACGCCACAGACCTTCTCATGGGCAGCGTAGGCCCGCACCACCGGGCTGATCAGGTGCGGATGATGGATGGCCAGAATGCTAGAGAGGACCTCGTCATCGGGCAGCTCGTCGGGCAGCGGCTGCAGGTTCTCGGATGGATACCTACCCCGGGCGATAGCGACGAGCTCACCCTTGAGCTCGTCGAGCTCGGCACTCGTGAGGAGATCTTCGACGACGAGGAAGCCGTCGTCGACGTAACGGCCTATATCCTCCTTGTCGATGACGGCTGGATGCTCGATTCGGGGTCCGTTTGCAGCCTCGGTCATTGTCTGGCATCCAGCGATGGTCCTGGTCTCAGCGCCGCAATATATCCGGCCCGCCACCGGCAATCAACCACCCGCGGCTTCAACGACGTCTTCGCCAAAAAGCTGCTGATTAGCGGAACTGCCGGTGAGGCTCACCGGCAGCTGCAGGAGTTGGTCTACTCTTGCGAAAATCGCATCAGACACGGGTATCGTGACGGCTGACCTGGTAGGCAGAGCCAGCGAAGGCGACGCGCGCACGCGAAATGCTGGTCGACGCGAACCGCGAACCGGTCCCCGGGATAAGGACCGCAGGACTGCATAGACTTCTACGTCGAGCCTCCCAGCGGCCACACCCTATGGCTCTCTGAGCTGCTAGAGGGGGAGTAGACCTCAGTCGAGGCTGCGAAAAGGCCCTCCACACGCGCAATTTCGAGGGCGGGCCGCCTGAGAATGAGTGAGCGCCCCCCCTCCTCGCGCACAATCCAGGGCCTCTCCCTCACCGCACGATCAGAAAAACCCCAAACATCACCACCCAGACCCCCTCCAGAAAATGCCAGTAATTCCCACAGGACCGCACCCACAGCTCATGCTCTCCCCCAAGCCGTCCCCGGATCGCCAGCCACGCCAGCACCGTCAACGGAATCAACCCCCCGATCACATGCAGCGCATGAATCGCAATCAGCGCCACCGTCAACCCGTAGATACCGCTGAACCGCTGCACCAGCGCCTGCCGGTGGGCCACCATCAGCTCCGACATCGACGGCACCTGCACCAGCACGAACGCCAGGCTCAGGGCGAACGTCACCAGCAGCCAGGTCCGCAGCGAGGCAATGTCCCCCTGGCGCGCCCGGCGCTGGACGTTGAACATGGTCAGACCGGCCGCCAGCAGGATGGCAGTGGACAGCCACAGCCCGGCCGGCATCGCGACCGCGCCCAGCGGCGGCGCCGCCGCGCTGCCGGTGCGGATCAGCAGGTACGCGACCATGCCGGCCACGAACAGCACGCCCAGCGAGACCAGGAACAGGGCCATACCCAGGCGCACCTTGTCTTCCATTTCAGCCCCGGCGCAGCGCGACCCCTCAAAGGATGCCGCCCGCTCCGCGAAGATCGATCTCAGGTATTCGAGCATGATAGAGCGAATATACCGGCCGGCCGGCGCACCGCCAACGCCGGCAAGCGCTGGATGGCTCAGTCCAGAACCGCGCTGGCGACGACGTTCGAAACCCGCCGCAGCAGGCTGCCGTTCTCCACCATCTGATTGGTCAGGAAAACGCAGAAGAGCTCGCTCTGCGGATCGGCCCAGGCGACCGTGCCCGTCGCCCCCACGTGTCCGAAGGTGTCGGCCGACACCAGCTCGCCGAACCAGTTCCAGACCGGCGATCCGGCCAGGGCCCAGCCCAGCCCCCAGGGCTTGAGAGGCGGCGAATTCTGATTGGTCGTCATCGCCCGCGTGCCGGCCCGGCTGAATACCCGCCGGCCGCCGTATTCGCCGAGATTGAGCATGGTCTGCAGCAGGATGGCCAGGTCCCCTCCGGTGCTGTGCATCCCACCCCAGGGACAGCCGAAGTGACGCCAGTACTGGCTGTTCTGGCCCCAATCTCCGGGGTCAGGCGTCGCCGGCTTGCCCAGGCCGCACCAGACCGTCTCCTCGACATCGAAGTCGTCCATGCCCAGGCAGCTGCGGGACATTCCGAGTGGCACGAAAATCTCGGCCTTCTCGAAGTCGCGCAGGCGGTGACCGGACAATCGTTGCACGATCTCGGCCGCCAGCAGGATGCCCTTGCTCTGGTATCGCAGCTCGGTGTTGGGTGTAAACAGCAACGGCGTCCGCAACGCCCGACGGATGAACTCCTCCATCGGCTCGTGGGCCTGGCGCAACTCAATGTTCTCCGGCAGCATGTCCGGCATCCCCGAAGTGTGCGAGAGAATGTGGCGCACCAGCACCTGGTCACGCATGCCGCCGACGTACTCCGGCAGATAAGCGGCAACCGGATCGTTCAACGATACCAGGCCGCGATCCACCAGCAGCATCAGGGCGCAGGCAGTGACCGGCTTGGTGATGGATGCCAGCAGGAAGACCGAGTCGACCGCCGTCTCCAGGGCGTCGGCTTCCGGTGTCTGCCGCCCGAAGGCGGCCTGGTGCACCAGCCTGTTGCGGCGGCCCACCGGCAGCGTCGACGCCCCAATCTGTCCGTCCTCGACCGCCTTTGCCACCACGCCCGAGGCGCGCTCCAGGACCTCCTGGGCCAGGCCCACGCTCGCCGCCGTGCCCCGCTGCAATGCTCCCGCTGGATCTGTCATCAGCTGCACCTTTGTTGTCCGTGACTCGCGAATTGCCGCCCGTAATCTATTCCCGCCCCGCGGCTTCACCAACGCCAGCCTGACGCCGCGGCGCGGGACCGGCGGCGGCGAACGATGCCAGTGCCAGCGCCAGCCCGGCCATGGCGACCGGCGTCATGGAGGCGAACCCGAAGGCATCGGCCGCCAGGCCCACCAGCCACGGCCAGACGCCGACGCCCAGGGCGGCGGCCGCCATCACGAAGGTGCTTGCCGCGCCCACCTCGCTCGGCGTCCGTTCGGACGACCAGGCGGTTCCATGCTGGAAGGCGCCGCTGACCCCGAAGCCGACCCCAGCAAACGCCGCCAGCGTCGCCCAGTAGGATGAGACCAGATACTCCGCCATGAAGGCGATCATCGTCAGCAGGCAGGAGGCGACCATGATCGTCTTCAGCGCAAACCGGCGGCCGGCCGCGAGGTTCGCGGCACGCCCGGCGAGCACCCCCAGCCACATGCTGGCCGGCGCCACTGACGCCGCCGCGTGCCCGCCCCCGTAGCGGTCGCCCGCATACATGTAACTCCAGCTCATCAGGATGCCCTGCACGCCGACCAGGAAGAACACCCCCAGGTAGATCGCCAGATTGCGGCGCAACGCCTCGCCGGCGCCCTGCATCCTCGCGTCCGTGGTGACCTGGCACGGGTTCGTCCCCTCCACCGCCCGGTAGCCCAGCAGGATCAGGATCGCGATCACCGCCAGGATCCGGTAGAAGGTCTGCCAGTCGTAGGCAGCCACGATGTACCCGGCCACCAGCGGCACCACCAGCGAGAAGCCGCTGAAGCTCATGTGCAGCCAGCCCAGGTAGACGGTGCGGCGTTTTCCGGTCGACGCCATCAGGGTATTGCTGGCGCTGGCGGACAGGGCAATGCCGGCACCGATCGTCAGCAGGAAGACCGGCAGCAGGGAGGTCGTCGTGGCCAGGCTGGTAGCCAGCAGCGCCAGGCCCAGGGTCGGCAGCCCCCAGGCCATAACGCGGCCGGCGCCGAGCCGGTCCATCGCGAAAGCCAGACCGATCATGGTCGCGAAGCTGCCTATCTCGATGCCCATCACCACCCAACCCGCCTCCGCGATCGAGAGATCGAAGGTCGCGATGAAGCCGGGTATAACGATGGCCAGGGACGCCCTGGTCCAGGCCACTATGAGGAAAGGGAGGAGCCGTACGCTCACCTGCGGCAGGGTGAGGCGGATGTCTGCTGGCAAGATACTTGACCGCCTGCGGGCTTGTCTCGAATCTAGTGTCGATGTGTTGACGCAACCGCGGAGCACCGCTTCGCGGAGGATGGAGTGCCAACATGGACATACTCACCGATCTGCGCCAATCGGTCATCGCCTCCCTGCCGGAGCTCGAGGCGATCACCGATCGCAACCTCAGGGAGAAGGTTATCGATGCGTGGGCCTACGCCCTCGGTCAGAGTTCCTTCACGTCGATCGACCAGATTCGCCCCTCGGGCAATCCCGACACGCCGCCACTGCGAGAGGGCACCCAGACCGATCACATTCGCGGCGTCACCCGCCTCGCCCTGGCCATCGGCGATTCCATGAAGGCCCAGTATCCCGACCTGCCGATCGACCGCAGCATGCTCGCTGCCTGCGCCATCTGCCACGACGTCGGCAAGCCGTTCGAGTTCGATCCGGAGAATCAGCAGCGCTGGAAAGCCGACCCGGTCGCCGCCGGCCTGCCAGCCATCCGCCATCCTCAGTACGGCACCCACGTCTGCCTGACGATCGGACTGCCCGAGGAAGTCTGCCACGCGGCCGGCTGCCACTCCGGCGAGGGCGAGCTGGTGAAACGCTCGCTGCACGTTAGTATCATCCACGACGCCGACCACGCCTGGTGGACGACCCTGCGGACCGCCGGCCGGCTGGCCACCTGACGGCAGCGGCAATGCCCGCCTACCCGGGACCTCCCCGACTCCTACGCCGACTGCGCGTCGCCCTGGACCTCGTGCGCGGGCTGACCCGACCCGACTTCCAGGCCGCCGGCACCTACGTCCACAAGTGCTTCGGTCACCACCGCTTTCTCGCGCGCTGGATTCGCTTCTGCGGCTGGACCCTGCACCAGATGTTCGTCGCCATCCCCAACGGCCTGCGCTTTCTGCAGGTCGGCGAGGCGGTCTCCCGCACCCCCATGTGGCTGACCGACGACAACCCCCATGCCGCCCACCCGTGGGCGGCGAACCCGGCCGCCGCCCTGCCTTCGGCAGCCGACACCGTCGTTATCGGCGCCGGCTTCAGCGGCGCCGCCGTCGCCTACCACTGGAGCCGCCGCGCCCCCGCCGATCGCCTCGCGGTCGTGCGCGAGATGGACGACCCGGCCAGCGGCAGCTCCGGGCGCAACGAGGGACTGGTCGTAATGGGCCGCTACTTCAAGATGGTCCGCGACACCGTGCTGCACAGCCTGGCCACGGTGCGCGCCGACCTCTCGACGGCTGAGCGCGAACAACTGGCCCGCCAGTTCGCCTCCGCCTACTGCGCCGCCGCCTATCGCAACGCGGACCTGATCGAGCAGACCGTTCGGGAAGAGGAGTTCGACTGCGACTACGCCCGCGCCGGCTGGGTCCAGGCCCAGGACGCGGCCGGCCAGGAGTCACTGCGGGAGTCGGTGCGCCTCGCCCTCGAGTCCGGCTTCGCCGACTGGACCGAGATCAGTCCGGAGGAAGCCCGGGAGAAAAGCGGCATGGAGTTGCAGCACAATGCCGGCTTTTCGCTCGCCGCCGCCTCCTGGCATCCGGCCAAGTGGGTCTGGTCCCTGCTGGGCAAGGCGCTCGCCTCATCCGCCGTGGAGCTGTACACCCGCACCCGCGTCGAAGCGGTCGAAACCGACGGTGAGCACTACATCGTCAGCACCAGCCGCGGAGCGGTGCGCGCCCGGCACGTGGTCTTCGCCACCGAAGCCTACACGCCGAAGCTGATGAGCCGCTTCCACGACGCCATCCTGCCCATGCAGGAGCAGGCCGCCTGCGGCGACGGCGGTCCCGACAACATGAAGCCCCACGTCGGCATCAGCGACCGCTGGTATTTCGCCGGTCGCTACGGCAAGCGCGTTCTCTTCGGTTCCGGCGGCTCCCGCCTCCGGGACGAGGAGGCCGGCCGCAACCGTCCCTCCCGCTTCCTGAGCAAGTACATCGCCAGCGAGATGGCGCAAGCCTTCGGCCCCTACAGGCTGGAGATGACCAACGAGTGGAGCGGGACCGTCGGCTACACCCCTGACGAGTTCCCGATCGTGGGCTCCATCGACGGGAGCGGTCAGTACATCATCGGTGGTATGTGCGGTTCGGGCAGCGGCGTTTCGTTCAACGGTGGACGCTGCGTCGTCAACCGAATCCTCGGTCTTACCGACCAGGAAGACGACTACCCCGAGGCCTACTTCGCCCCCAGCCGGCTGCTCGCCCCGGACCGGCATCCCTGGCCCGCAATCGAGTGAGCCGACGCCATCAGGTGCTGAAGTAACGCGGGACTACACCATTTCGTAAATTGTGCCGATAATCGGCAGTAGTGCGATCGCAAGGTAGACGAACGCACGGCCTTTTTTCCACTTCAACTAATCGAGCATCGCAAGCGGTTATGGCGCTGCCCAAAGAAGATCCGCTGGTCGATCAGTACTTCCAGGACATCAAGGACTCGGTAGGTCTGTCGGCCGAGGCGGAGGTGGAGCTCGCCCGCCGCATCCGCGAGGAGGACGACGAAGCTCTGACCGAGCTGGTGCAGGCCAACCTGCGCTTCGTCGTCACCGTGGCCAAGAAGTATCAGCACCTCGGGCTGCCCCTCTCCGACCTGATCAACATCGGCAACGTCGGCCTCATCGTCGCCGCCAAACGCTTCGACGGCTCCCGTGGCTTCAAGTTCATCTCCTACGCCGTGTGGTGGATTCGCCAGTCCATCCTGCAGGCCCTGGCCGAGCAGTCCCGGGTCGTACGCCTGCCTTCGAGCGCCATGACCGAGCTCTCCAAGATCAACAAGGTTCTCGGTCGGCTGGAGCAGACGCTAGGATACCAGCCGCGGCCCGGCGAGGTGGCCAAGGAGCTCAAGATCAGCCAGACCGACATGGCTCAGTACATGGGACTGGCGCAGAGCGCGGTCTCGCTCGACGACGGCCTCGACGGGGAGGACTCCGAAAGTATCGGTGACTCGATGCCAGACCAGGATGCGCCGGCCGTCGACGACGAGCTCTCCCGCGACGAGATGAAGTCCGGCATTCGCGACGCCCTGCACACCCTCAGCGACTCCGAGGCCCAGGTCATCACGATGTATTACGGACTAGACGGCCGCGACTCGCTGGCTCTCGAAGCCATCGGCGGGCACTTCGGCCTCACCCGCGAGCGCATTCGGCAGATCAAGGAGCGGGCGCTGCAGAAGCTGCGGCACTCCTCCCGCAGCCGCACCCTCCGCGAACACCTCGGCGAGTAGGAGCGTTTCTGGCGCTACCGCCGGCCGCGCACCCGCACGTCCCCTTGGCGCTCCGTAAACCCGGTTCCGTCGAACTGGGCCAGCAGGGCCAGCGCGTACTTGCGGTTCCCGTCGATCAGGTCGCGAAACTGGGCGACCGTAATCTCCCCATGCGCTCTCAGGTATTCGTCCAGCTGCCGGCGCACGGCAGCGAGCGTGTCGCAGTGCAGCAGCAATCCACCCTCCAGCGCGGTGACGCGGTCCATGCTGCGCAGCGCCCCCAGCAGCTGATCCATCTCGACCTGATCGGCCCTGAGCCGGGCCGCCAGCTCCTCCGCGCCAGGCATCTCGGCGAAAGTGGCCGACTTCAGTGCCCCCTCCACACCCGCGCGCAGCTCCTCCTGCCGTTCACTCAGGCGGATCTGGTGCGTGGTCAGGTGGACGATCGCGCCAGAGGTCGACAACGTCCCCTCCTCTTCGAGCGCGCTCAGTGCCCGCTCGAACAACCCCTCCTGGAGGTAGCG
>CAYWBJ010000041.1:0-6802 GCA_964456165.1 uncultured Gemmatimonadaceae bacterium
GGCTTGCGGCTCGGGCCGGTTCTATTGCGGGGGATCCGACGGGCCTCAGGTGTACTCCGCTGCGACAGGAGCCCATGTGGCAATCGCTTCGGCACCCGGCGCGTCAGCCGTCCTATTGCGGGACGACGCGCGTTTCGCGAACGAAGCCGCATACCTCGGCGTCCTCCAGCAGGACGTTGGCATCCTGGTGTTCGAGAGCAAGATGAACGTGCTCGGTCCGGCGGCTCTGGAAATGGTCCGCCGCGCCTGCGAGGATGAGTCCGGCGCCGGGCTTGTTCTGTGGGGTGCCGGCGACCTGTTCTCGGTCGGCGCCGACCTGGCTTACATGGTTGGGCTGGCTGAGGAAGGAGCGTGGACGAAGCTCGAAGGCTACGTGAAGGACTTCCAGGACGCGATCATGGCTCTGCGCTTCGCCCCGTTCCCGGTTGTCACGGCTCTGAAGGGCCTTGCGCTCGGCGGTGGTTGTGAGTTCGGTCTCGGAACAGACGCGCGGGTGGCGGCCGCCGAGACGCGCATCGGCCTGGTGGAGACGGCGGTGGGTCTGGTGCCGGCCGGCGGCGGCTGCAAGGAACTGGTGCGTCGAGGCCGAGGGCTGTTGCGGGCCTACCAGACCATCGCTGGCGGGCGCTTCACCGACAATGCCCGCCAGGGGCAGGCCTGGCACCTACTCGACGATGGCGACGAGGTGCTGATCAACGGTGCGCGCCTGCTCGGTCGTGCGCAGGCCACGGCGGCCGAGTTTGCGGCTTCCGGCTACCAGCCACCAGCGCGGGCACCGGTGCCGGTGCACGGCTCCGACGGCGAGCGGGAACTGCTCGGCTGGCTCGACGGGCTCGCCGAGAAGAACAAGCTCAGCGAGCACGATCGCCTGGTCGGGACGCGGCTCGCTCATATCCTATCGGGCGGGGGTGGCGCGGCTCGAGAGGTCGACGAACAGGAGCTGCTGGATCTGGAGCGAACCGTCTTCATGGAGCTCTGCGGGATTGAAAAGACCCGCGAGCGAATGCAACACATGCTTAACACGGGTAAATCACTGCGCAACTGAAAGAGGAAGAGATGGGATTGCGAACGGCGGATGAATTCAGAGAGGGGCTTCGAGACGGCAGGGTGGTCTACGCCGGCGGTGAGCAGGTGGCGGACGTCACCGCTCATCCGGACATAGGCATCGGGGTCGATCACGTGGCGCTGGATTTCGAGCTGGCCGAGGATCCGGAGCATGCCGATCTGTTTGCCTACGACGATGGGGAGACCGGGGAGACCTGCAGCCGCTATTTCAAGCGCCCCCAGGATCCGCAGGATTTGCTGAACCGGCGGGAGATGATCGAGCGGTCGACCCGGCTGGGCGGCGGCGTCGTGCTGCTCATCAAGGAAATCGGGACTGACGCCCTGCTGGCCCTCGATCTGGTCAGCCGCGTCGTCGACAACAAGGCGGGGACCGGCTATAACCGCCGGGTGCACGCCTTCCACGAGGAGTGCAAACGGCGTGATTTGAGTCTGGCGGTGGCCCAGACCGACGTTAAGGGGGACCGGGCTCTGCTACCGTCCGAGCAGGAGCACCCGGATTATTACGTTCACATCGTCGAGGAGCGGGCGGACGGCATCGTCGTCCGGGGCGCCAAGGCCCACACCACCTGCGCGCCCTACGTCGATGAGCTCATCGTGCTGCCGACGCGGGCGCTCAAGGCCGACGACGCCAGCTGCGCCGTCTCCTTCTCCACGCCGGTCAATGCCCCGGGGGTGAAGCTGATCGCCAGTCCCTTCGGCTCACCCGAGCCCAACACCTTCCACCACCCGGTCAGCGCCCGGCACCGGATGATAGATACCCTGACGATCTTCGACGACGTCTTTATCCCAAACGAGCGGGTCTTCCTCAAGGGGGAGTGGGAGGCGGCCGGTTTCCTTGCCAATACCTTCGTCGAATTCCACCGCTTTACCGCCGTCTCCTACAAGCCACCGCTCTGCGACCTCTTCATCGGTGCGGCGGCGCTGCTGGCGGATTACAACGGGATAGCCAAGGCAAGCCACGTACGCGAGAAGATGACCAAGCTCATCACCTATACCGAGACGGTGCGGGGCCTGAGTCTGGCCGCGGCCCACGACTGCCGCATCGCCGATAGTGGCGTCGCCGTGCCCAACATCATCTTCACCAACCTGGCCAAGTTCCACTTCGCCAACGATTACCACCAATCCGTCTCCTGGGTGCAGGACATCGCCGGCGGGCTGGTGGTGACCGGGCCTTCCGAGGCGGATGTGCGCAATCCAGAGACCAGCGGGTACATCGAACGTTTCCTGGGGGGAGTAAAGGGGGTCGGTACCGAGGACCGCCTGCGGGCGATCAACTTGGTGCGCGACCTGACGGCCTCGACCTTTGGTGGCTACAACGAGCTGCTGGCCATCCACGCCGAGGGGTCCCTCGAGGCGCAGAAGATCACAATTTTCCGCGACTACGACGTGGAGCGCTGCAAGAGCCTGGCGAAACTGGCGATCGGGGTGGAGTAGTCGCGGTTACTGCGCCGTCCAGCCGCCGTCCACGAACAGGGTGTGGCCCGTGATGTAGCTGGCGGCTTCCGAGGCGAGGAAGAGAACGGCCGAGGCCACCTCCTCCGGCTGCCCGAAGCGGCCAAGCGGCGTGCGTCCGACGATCTCGTCGTGAAGGTGTTTGCTCTCTTGCACTCCCTCGGTCATAGCCGTCTCGATGAAGGCGGGTGCGACCGAGTTGACTCGCACGCCGGCTGGCGCCCACTCCACTGCCAGCACCCGCGTCAGTTCGTCCAGAGCCCCTTTGCCGGCGCAGTAGGCGGCCAGCCGGGGCAGGGCCCGGGCCGCGCCGATGGAGGTGACGTTGACCACCGATCCCCGTCCGGCCTCCACCATCCGCTGGCCTATGTCTCTGAGCAGGTTGAAGGAGGCGGTCAGGTTGACGTCGATGATCTGCTGCCACTCGTCTGCCTCGATCCGAACCGCCGGCTTGTAGATCGGACTGATGCCGGCATTGTTCACCAGCACGTCCAGGCCGCCGTTCTCGGCGGCGGCGGAGACCATCCCCTCGATCTGAGCCGGGTCGGCCAGGTCGGCGGGAACCGCTCTGGCGGCCCCTCCAGCCGCGGCGATCTCCTCCACGACGGTGTCCAGTTGCGTCCGCGTTCGGCTGACGACCAGTACCTCGGCGCCGGCTGCGGCCAGAGCTCGGGCGCACGCCCGCCCGATGCCGCGACCCCCGCCGGTGACCAGTGCCCGTCTGCCCTCGAGGCTGAACGGAGAGATATTCAATATCTTTGTACCGTGAGCGATTGTCCGAAGGCCTGGAATATAGCGGGCCGCAGGGGAGCAGCCAACGCAGCGAGGAGGTCCAGCGGTCGTGAGTGAGGAATTGGTAGGGGTTCTGTCGATGATTGCCGCTCGGCTGGAGGAGGGTGCGGAGGGGCTGCCGCTGGACCAGTTCCCCGCCCCGTTGCGGGAGGCCGTATCCCGGTCATCCGCAGCGCCCCCGGAACTGGACGATGCTGTGGCGCAGCGGCTGCGTCGCGATCTGCGGGCCCCGGAGGGACCAGACTCTGGGACGGCTGCTCCTGAGGTGGGTGACTTCCCGGCGGAAGGGTCCGGAACCACCACAGGTCGTCAAGCGGACCTTGGTACCTTCGCTGGGGTGCTGCTGGCCGTGGTGGCCATGGCGGCCGGCACCGAGCGGGCTGGGCGCCTGCTCGACTCGTTGCCCGGGCACCTCAAGGCCCAACTGCTCCAGGCCCTGGTTTCCGATGCGACCCTCAGGGATCGACGCGAACGGCTCGGCGCGCCGGCGGTCGGGATAGCTGTTGAGTTGTGCTCCCAACTTGGGGGCCGGGAGACCTGGGGACCTGACTGGGCGGTCGAGGTCATCCGGGAGCTCGGAGACGGGGGCCGTATGGGCCGGGCCCTTGCCGCGTTGGGTGATCTGGACGGGAACGCACTCGCGCAGATTCAGAACCGTCTCTTCGGCTTCGAGGACTTGGTGCAACTGCAGGACGCCGAGCTTCAGGTGCTGATGATGCAGGTGGACAATAAGACCCTGGGCCTGGCTCTGCAGCAGGTTTCCGAGGAGACGAAGAAGCGGTTCTATACCAACATGTCGGTTCGCCGGCGTCGCATCGTTGCAGAAGAGGAGGAGCTCCAGGGGGAGGCCATTCCCGCGGAGATCGAGGAGGCGCAGGGGGTGTTCATGGACGCGGTGCGGAAACTCTACCGGGCCCGCAAGATCAGCACCTATTTCGGAGCCGCTCAGGAGGATAGCCGGCCTCGACCCCGGGAAGAAGACCGGGAGCGGGCGTTGTCGGCCGGAGTTGGCGGTGGAGTTGCCGAACCCGATGCTGAGGTCGCCGCAGACGCGAGTGAAGCGGCGCCGTCCAGACCATCCAGGAAAAAGGCAAAGATCCCGATCCCGGCAGTGATTGGGGGATTGGCGGCGGTAGGAGTGATGGCGCTGGCCTGGCTCTGGCTCGGCGGCGAAAGCTCCAGCTTGAGCACGGACAGAAGCGGGGGTGGACAGCCCTCGGAAAGGGAAACGACCGGCGGGGGCGCGAAGAAGGGCGAGATCAGCGTAGGGTCCAGCTTCAGACCGGAGAAGCAGGAGGCCGGGCAAACCGCATCCGCACAGGTCATGCAGACGCCGGTTCGCAGGACCCGGCTGACGGCAGATGGCAAGGCCGTCCTCGATCTGCCGGGGCAAGCGCAGGCGGAAGTCGAGCCCCTGGGGGAGCGGATCCAGACCTATCGCGAGGAGAGCACGGAGGAAGAGGCACCCAAAGGCCTGTTCCTGGCGGTAGGGCGCGTGCGCACCACCATCCTCGATCCGGAGTTCTATGTGCGGACCCCGATGATCCGGGTTACCGGGACAGCGGGCGCGGTGTTCGAGACGCGGGTTGTGATAGACCGGACGACCTACCTCGAGGTGGAGTCTGGCGAGGTCACCGCTGTCAGTCAAGTGGGTGGCGGCGAGACAAAATTGGCAGCCGGTCAGAGCGCCCGGTTCGATCCCTGACGGCGAGGGCGGTCGGATGCAGCCGACTACCAAGTGCTACTCAGTTGATATAATCGAGTCAGAAAAAAAGAGTTGCGTTCGAAAAAAAGTAGAAAAAACACTTGATATGACGGCGTCAGTTATTATATTATACCATATTGTGTTAGTCGACATTGTGTTGGTCGACTGGATCGCCTGAGCCCCCTCCCTCGGCACAGGCTTCCCGTTTTTTCACCACCCCCTTCCCTTTACGACAGCAGTACCAGATAACGCAGCCATTCCTTGACTGTTACCCCTCTCCCCAGGGTTTGAGTCTAGAACCATATCTGAGGAGGACATCAAGATTATGACCGCGTTGCAGACCGACACCCTCGTCGATCGCTATTTTCACGAAATCGAGGGTTCCGTGGGTCTCTCTGCCGAGGCCGAAGTGAAAATCGCTGCCGAGATCAAAGAGGGAAGCGAGGAAGCCCTCAGCGATCTCGTTCGTGCCAACCTGAGGTTTGTAGTCAGCGTCGCCAAACAGTATCAGAACCTGGGTTTGCCCCTCTCGGACCTGATCAACGAAGGCAACATGGGACTGATCGTCGCCGCCAAGCGTTTCGACGGGTCCAAGGGCTTCAAGTTCATCTCCTACGCCGTCTGGTGGATCCGTCAGTCGATCCTCCAGGCCCTGGCCGAGCAGTCCCGCATTGTGCGCCTGCCACTCAACCGCATCGGCGAGCTCACTCGAGTGAACAAGATGCTCACCAAGCTCGAGCAGCGCTTCGGCCGGCCCCCGGAAGTCGAGGAGCTTGCTGAAGAGCTCGACTTGGAACCTGGCGACATGGAGATGCTGCTCCGCCTGGCCCAGCGTCCGGTCTCCCTCGAGATGCCGTGCGAAGAGGGTGAGCCTGATCGCTGCTTCGGCGACCTGTTGCCGGACGAGGACCACATCGCTAGCGATGTGGTCGTGGCGGACGAGCAGCTCAAGAACGAGATCAAGGGAGCCATTCACGCCCTGAGCGAAGGGGAGGCGCGGGTGCTCCGGATGTATTACGGACTCGACGGGCACGAGCCGATGACCCTCGAGGAGATTGGCGCCTTCGTCGGCCGGACGCGGGAGCGGGTGCGGCAGATCAAGGAGAAAGCGCTACAGAAGCTGCGCCACCCGGCGCGCAGCGAAGTGCTCAAGGAGTACTACGGCGAGTAGCTGCGGAGAAGGCCTCTGGATTGACAGATAACGGTGCTGAAGCTATTTTCCAAGCCGATATTTTAAGTGTCACAGGTTGTGTTCCGGTGTAGCTCAGTTGGCAGAGCGGCTGGCTGTTAACCAGCATGTCGTAGGTTCGAGCCCTACCACCGGAGCCATTAAAAGATGAGCGCAAATCCTTGGAGGACAAGGGGTTGCGCTTTTCTTGTTCTGAGGTCTCGGAAGCCCCTTGCACACATGTTGCACGCTTCTCCTGCTGAATATTGTTGCCCAAACGCTCAACAGCCTCTCGCATACGCGGCTCGTTTGCCCGGCCATATGTGTTGATCGTCAGATCCAGTGTCGAATGGCGAGCCAACTCCTGCACTTCTTTTGGCGTTAGATTCCCGGAATCGAACAGCATGTTGATGTAAGCCACTCGTGCCGCGTGAAAGTCCAGTTTTCCCTCTTTAGTGGAGATTGGGATGCCTACCTTCTCAAGATCTCGGTGAAAGCAACGAGCCGGCTGGGAGGGTACGTAGAGCAGGGGAGCCTGGGGTGGATCCTTCTTGGCTCGTCCTCGCCTGTATGCGGCTTGGTAGAGTCGGTAGGGCTCACCGGATTGGCCGAACTCTTTT
>CAYWBJ010000042.1:0-1968 GCA_964456165.1 uncultured Gemmatimonadaceae bacterium
TGGGTTATCTAAAAGTTAGAGGCGTAGGATGGGGACGGTGTCAGGGTCTTGCGTGTGTCGGGTCGGGAATGTGAAGCGTCGATCAAGGCGGGTGCACTCAGCGCGGGTAAACCGCTGCTTAATCCAGGATGAGCAGAACCGTGCGGGGCATTGGCAGGAATGGAGGCGTGATGACGACTCGATCGACCGTCTTGGTGGCGGTGATGCTCGTCGGGCTGATGGCGACTCTTCACTCGACTGCTGTTGAGGCTGCTCCCCCTGGCCCGAAGAAGCGAAAGACGCTAAGGGAAAGTGGTTCGGTGAGGAAGGGTTGCGCCGCCTGGCTGCGCTGTCAAGCCACAGCAGCGGCTGGACGGACGGAAGGTCGGCTGCCTCTGCTCGACCGGTTCGAAGGACGTCGACAGGTGACCACCTACTGCTCTATGTTCGCCCGCAACGCGGGGCCCGCCGTGGTTGCTCCACCCACCAACCGAAGGAGTGTGCACGACCGATGACCATCGATCTCAAGTCCCTCTACGACTCGCCCGACGCCGGGCAGATCATGCCCTATCCGTCGCTGGACGGCGTCGGACGCTACCTCGATGCCATTGCGCGCGAGCATCCGCGGCTGGTGGACCTGCAGGTGGCGGGCACGTCGGTGGAGGGGCGTGCGATCTGGCGCGTCGTGTTGACGGACCAGTCCCATCCGGACGACAACAAGCTGGTCGTCGTCGCCGTTGCCCAGGAGCACGGCGAGGAGCGCAGCGGTTCCATCGCCCTTCTCGAGCTGATCGACGAGTTGCTGGTACCCACCGCCAGGGTCGCTCTGCGCAGCCACATCATCGTGCTGCTGCCGATCGTCAACCCCGACGCCTGGGAGAGCCGCAGCTTCGGCAACTGCAACGGTGTGAACCTGTTCACCGACTACTATCTGACCGAGAGCTGCTCGCAGCCGGAGTCCGAGGCGGTGCGCGCCAGCCTGGATCGCTACCGGCCGGAGGTGCTGGCCAACCTGCATGGTCGATCGACGGGCAGCGACATCCGCGCCGTGGAGGGCAGTGGCCTGGCCTATGCATCGAGCCAGTACGAGCGCGGCCACGCAAGCTTGTTCATCGAAGATATCGCCTGTGCCGCCGAGGCCGCAGGTTACCCGCAGGATCGGGGCGAGGAGGACGCCGAAAGGCTGCTGGCCTGGATCCCAGGAGGTGAGCATCGCTGCTTCGGCTCGCAATTCGGCGTGACAACGGGGGTCTATGCCTACCATCACTACCACACGCTGTCGGTATGCATGGAGGCACAGGAGCCGGCCAGCGGCGTTGTGCGCATGCGCCGCATCCTGCAACTGGGCACGGAGTGCTGGCGCACCGAGGGCATGCCTGGCTATCCGGTGAACGTGATGGCGTGGAACTGTCACGCCTTCCTGTGCGCTGCGGGGCGCACGGCGGCGCAACTGCGCGACAGCCGCCAGAGACTGTGGCAGCTGCAGGGCCGGTGTGCCTTCGCCTACGGCGTGCCGGCCCGGGTTGGCCAGGACGTCATCGCCTTCTCCCCGGACTTCGCGGACCGGGCCCGATGGGGCGGAAAGCCGCTGTCCGACGTGCTCGATAGCCTGACGGGGGACGTCGGCGTCGATGTGCCGGCCATGCGTGCCTTCTGGGATCGGCCCGAGGCGACGACGTTTCTGCTGACGGAAGAGCGGGGCAAGCCAGAGCTGTCGCCGGCGACGACGACGCCCCTGCTCGACGTGCCGGTTGGTCTGCGCCTGCGTCTGCCGGGCGGCAGCCGCGTGACGCGGGTTCTGCTCAACGGCCACGAGATCGATCCGGACGCCGGTCAGCAAGCCGGGTACAGCAGCTGGGATACGCCGAACGGTTTCACCATGGTGCAGGCGCAGGTCGACCCGGGCGTCAGTGCCTCGGGGCGCCTCGTGATGATGGTGGCCTACGAACCGCTCGACCCATGACGGTCGTGGTGCAACGACGACCTCAC
>CAYWBJ010000043.1:0-2066 GCA_964456165.1 uncultured Gemmatimonadaceae bacterium
GAACACGGTCGCTTCAAACTTTGAGAGCCGTTTTTCCTGGCCGGCATCCGTTGTGCTGGCGGCCTGACCGACTCTTCGAGAGTAGAAGTGAACGATCATCCAGATCGAGAGGTAATACAGAATCGCCGGTATCGCAGCTGCTGTGGCGACCTGGACGAATGTCACGTTCGGCTCAACGATTTCGAGCATCATGTACGCGCCTGCACCCATCACCGGCGGCACCAATGCCCCCCCCGATGCGGCCGCGGCGGTGATCCCCCCCGCAATGTGCGGACTGAACCCGACATTCCGCATCATCGGGATGGTGAACGTACCGGTGGTGACAGCATTGGCGACAGCGCTACCGGAAAGTGAGCCCATCAGCCCGCTACCGAGAACCGACACCTTCGCCGGTCCACCCGGACTCCCACCAAACACTCGCTCGGAGAAATCGATGATGAACTGTGTTGCTCCGGACATCTCCAGAAACGCGCCAAACACCACGAACAGGAAAACGTACTTGAACATCACCCCCGCGGCTGGGCCAAACACTCCCAGCGGCTGGATGTATGTCGTACTGACGATGTCCGCGGCGCTCTGGCCCGAATGCGGCAACATCCAAGCGGGCATTTCTGGCCACTCATACTCGATCGACGCGTAGCAGTAATACGTGTGCGCAACAAAAGCGAGGGCCAGTGCGGGGACAATCCATCCGATCGTGCGGCGGGTCGATTCGAAGACCAGCACCAGGCCGATGGTCCCCATGACGATATCCCACTTCGTATCGCTGCCAGCACGATCTCCGCGCGACTCGCCGCCGGACCACAGTTCCTTGAAGGCCGGTTCGAGCTGGAACACGACATACCCGCAGGTAACGACAACCGCCGCGGCCAGCACGCCGTCCAGCACCCGCAAGGATCGCCAGTCCTTCAGTTTCTCGTGCAGGGGGCTCTCGAGAACACAGATCACCAGGACCATCAGGATGCACAGCGCCAGTGCCGACTGCTGCTGCAGCCGCGGGTAGTTCATCTCGAGAACCGTGAAGAGGCACAACGCCACCCCAAACACGGTCACCACACGCTGACGAAGCCGATCTCCCACGGCCTGGGCACTCCCTTGCCGACTCACTTCGCCTTGGCGTCCTTCGACTCGGCGGCATCGCCAGCCGGCTTCTCGGCACCCGCCGTGGACTCTGCCCCGTCACTCTCGGGCCAAATCCCAATTTCCTTGTAGAACCTAGTGGCACCGGGATGGAATTCCGTCCCCGTATAACGAGCGGCGTTCTTTTTGTTGATCGCGCGGCCGGCTGGGTGCTTGCCGGCGATTTCCTCACGATGCTCCCAGATCGTCTTGGTCAACTGGTAGGCCACTTCGTCGTCCAGGTTGGCTGAGGTGATCAGGTGCATCGACCCAACATTCAGCCCGTCGAAGTCCTCGTTGAGATCCGAATACTTGTCCTTGGCAACGGTAAACGGCTGGAAGAACTCGTAGTCAGCCACCAGTTTCGCCCGGACCGCCGCGTCGAACGGGATGAAGACAATGTCATGGGAACTGCACGCCTGCGTGACCGCCCCGGTAGGCACAGCCCCACCCAGAAAGGCCGCATCAGCATTTCCGTCGGCCAACAGATCAACCGCCCCACCCTGCGTATTGTTCAGTGGAGAAAAGTCTTTGTAGGTCAGGCCATGGCCTTTGAGCAACGGACCAACAAACATCTCGAATCCCGCTCCCGACGGGCCAACCACCACCCGCTTGCCCTTCAGCTCGGCAATGCTTTTGATGCCGGTTTCCTTTTTTGTAATGAACATCGCCACGTTGGGGGCCAGCGTGACGATCGTACGGATGTCATACTTCTTGTCCCAGCCAGACTCACCTCGAACAGCAAAATAGCTGATCGCCGAATTCGACAGGGCCAGTTCCAGCTTGTCGTCTTGAATAGCCCGGATATTGGCTTTTGATCCCTTGGTTCCCTTGGCCTGGACCTTCCAGTTGTTGTCGCCCTTGTTGGAGTTGAGTACCTCTGCGATCGCACCCCCGACCACTGGAAACGCTCCGCCGACCGGTGCTGTGCCCATGCTGAGGAACTG
>CAYWBJ010000044.1:0-19748 GCA_964456165.1 uncultured Gemmatimonadaceae bacterium
GTTGACCTGGCCGCACATGAAGCGGCCGCCATGGTAGCGGTACTGGTTGCGGTGGATCGGAGGATAGCCGCCGGAGTGCAGTCCGATCGCCTCTCCCGGCTGGCGGAAGTTGGCGAAACACTCGTCGATGAAGAGCGGGCCGTGGTGATAGTCGAAGCTGCCCTCGCCGCCCACGTACAGCTTCATGTGATCGATCCAGGACGGGTGATCGATCAGCCGCTCGAACGGCTCGCCGGCTTCGTATATCTGCTGGTAGTTGAGACCGTCCCCACCGTAGTAGCTGTGGCCGTGCACGTGGCCATACCACTGTCCCGGCTCGAGGCGCGGAACAGCGTCGAGGCCGGCATTCAGCTCGTTCACCTCGGCGGTGGTAAGTGCCTCTTCCAGCATCACGTAGCCGCGCAGGTCGAACAGGTAGGTCTGCAGATCGGTTACGGCGCTCATCTCACGTCCACCCATACGGGACTCAGCCAGGCGCGGTGGCCGTCCGCCTGTCTCAGTCGCAGATAGAAGTAGGCCGAAGAGGAGAGCGCCGCGGTAAGCTCGACGTCCTCGAACGATGCGTCCCACTCGCCCGGATGCGCCTGCCAGATGGTCATATCGTTGGAGATGATTTCCACGACCTCGATCGGCGCCGTACCGTGCAGTGCGGCCTCGAAGCGCACCGGCTTGCCGCGTTCCAGCCGCAACTCGCTCCCCATCGGCGCGCCGTTGACAGTGAAGTCGCAGACAATCGGCATCCCCGAGGTGGCGTAGGTGCGACGTCGCTCCATCGCCGACCAGACCGCGTCCCGGGTCAGCTCGGCGGCCAGGAATGCAGTGAGTCCGATGTACTGGCCGCCGCCCTGGATCGGAAAGCCGATGTGATCGTCGGTGCCGGCGACGAAACCGACGCGGTGACCGCGGCGCAGCGCCGTCCGCACCGAGCTCGTGTCGCTGGTCGCGCCGACACCCCAGTAGTCGTCCCGCCACTCGGTCTCCATCGAGCCCCGCGCCTGCACCATCTCGACCAGGCGCACCCGTTCATTAGCCACAGTCCAGTCGTAGGAGCCCCAGTATTCGCCGCGCTCGTGGTTGGGCCAGTAGTCCTCTTTTGCCCACACCGGGTGATTGACGCTGGTGTGGTGCGGGATGACGATCACATCGTCCGGCCAGGGGTTGTCGGAAGGACTGGTCTCAGGCCGCCACATCCCCGGGTGACCGGTCGACGCCGCCGTCCGCAGGAAGACGTTGGCATGTCCCAGCGCGTTCGAGCTTTCCCATGCCGGAATGGTCACGAACCGGCCTTCGTCGAGAAAGCGCTCGTTGACGCGCACGGTATGGTCCCAATCGAGACCGAGTGGCGCGTGATCGGTAACCGCAATTACGTCCAGGTTGAGGTAATCGCGAGCGTAGGCGTAAGCCTCCGCGAGATCGCGGTCCCCGTCGATCGACAGGGCGGTGTGGAAGTGGATGCCGCCGAAGTACACGCCGTGCGTCGGCGGCTTCGGCACCAGCGGCCCGCTGGTCGCCTCGAGACCCCGGTCCGCGTCGCGAGCGTGCAACCGCAGCGGCAGCGCGTCGGCCGCGGCGTCGACCGCAATCAGAACGCGGCCACCTTTCGTGACCTCGACCTCTTCCGCAACATCCTCCGCTCCTTCCCCGATCAGCTGCAGCGGCCCGGTGTAATCGGTTACGGGATTACCGCACTCGTCGACGGCGAAGGCCGAAACCCGGAAACGCCCCTGCTCGTCCGGCTGAGCGGGTCGCAGGTCCAGCCGCTTCACCTTGCCGGGCAGGTTGCGCAGCACCACCCTGTCGCCGACGGTCTCGAAGGCTTCTGCCCCCTGCCGGCGGATACGCATCTCCATGTAGCCGTCGACCGCCTGCTGGTTGAGCAGTCCCGCCAGACGGAAGCGGATGCGCGATCCCGGCGCGAGAGCCGTCGTGACCAGAACCGTGCAGAGGTGGACGGGACCCCGGTTGCGGCCGCTCATGCCGCCGCCGGCCGGTGTGTCGCCGCCGCGCATCAACTCGCGCCAGTGCCCGGGGACCACGTGCATGATCACAAAGCGGCCATCCTCACTCCCCTCGCGGCCGCGGCCGCGTGCGTCCTGCAGCTCGACGCCATCCAACCGCCAGGGTATTCCGCTGAAAGCCTTCACATTGCCGACCGAGACGCGGACGTCGGTGCCCGCCGGCAGCCCTGCCGGACAAACCAGCGTGTAGCTGAGCGGCTTCTGGCTCCGGTCGGTCGCGATGAACTCGGTCGGACCGTCGTACTCCGCCTGCAATCGTGTGAAGGGTGCTCGTGCTCCTCGTTTACCGGTTGCCATATCCCCTATTCCCTGATCGCTGTCCAGCTGCTATTGTCGCCTGCCACTATCCTGCCAGGTCGTGCTTCACCAGTGCTCGACTCCCCCCAGCAGCATCCTGATCTCGTCCGATCCATTCTCCCGCAGGGCGGTAACGCGCGGTCCATCGAACGGCTCGCGCGATTTCATCCACGCATTCTGGTAACACATGAAACATCCGCGGCGCGCCCGGCCAGATCGGTTCGCCGCACCCCGGTGGTAGAGCCACCCGTCGAACATCACCGCCTGCCCCGGCTTCGCCACTACCCGCACCTCGTCCGGAAAGCGCGGATGCCCCTCGGGGGGGCGGAACGGTACGCGCTGGCTGCCGGGCAGCACGACCACGCACCCGTTCTCTTCCGACAGCTCATCCAGATAGTAGCCGCAGTTGATCTGGCCGGGAAGGGATCCGTAGGGCGTGCCCGTCGGGTCGATCGGCCACGGCCCATCCCGGTGCCAGCTCTGGTCATCCTGATCTCCGGTTGTGAAGCGGCCTGTTGCGCTGTGCAGCTGCAGACAGTTCCCCAGGATGGCTTTCATCCGGTTGAAAACGGGATGATTGTCCAACAGGAAGGCGAAGCGGTCGTCCTCTTCCAGCAGCTGATGGAGAAATTCCTGCTGACGGCGGTCGTAGGTCTCGTCCAACGCGCCCCGCAGGCTCTCTACCTGCTCCGCCGTCAGCGCATCCTCGACGACCAAGTACCCCCACTTGAGGAAGAACGCGACATCCTCCGCGAGCTCGGGGTCAGGCTTCGGGTTCAGGTACTGGGGATAATTCGGAGCAGAGGACATTCCACCTCCTGATAGCCGGAGCGCCTTAGACCGCGGCCGCAAAGCTACAGCCCTCTCAGCCGACACGCCAGCAGGCCACAGCGCCCGCGCCGTGCGCCTGAGGGCGCCTTCCGAATAGCACTTCCTCCCCCCGACCTCCTGCACCATCCTTAGGGCTGCGCCCTCTCTCCCGCAGCCCTCCAAGGAGCGCACGACATGACCGTCCACATCGGCACCGAGCACCGGCTCTTCATCGACGACCACGTCATCGGCAACCTCACCTACGCGAGAAAGTCCCTGCAGCGACCCGAAAAACTAGCCGAGCCCGTGCGGCGAGGCACCGAGCCGTGGGAAAACTCCACCGCCAGCATTATCGGCAACCCCCTCCGCTGGGATGGGGAGGACCAGTGCTTCAAGGCCTGGGACGACACGAAGGGCGGCATCGCCTATCCCACCTCGGCGGACGGCCTGAGCTGGGAGAAGCCGAACCTGGGTATCGTCGAGGTCGACGGCTCGACCCCCAACAACCTGATCCTGCCCGGTCGCAATCTGAGCGTGATCGTGGACGATCGGGAGACCGATCCGGCCAGGCGGTACAAGCGGATGTACCGGCACTCTCGCCGCGACCCCGAAATGCCCTGGAACGGCAAGGGACACTTCGTCCCGTTCTCCGCCGATGGCATCCCCTGGGAAGATTACGCCGACAATCCGGTTACCGGCTTTGGCAATGCGCTCACCGACGGCCAGGACGTCCTCGGGTGGGACGAGCTCACGCCCGGTACGTCGCCTACATGTGACCCAGTGTGTGCTGCTTCGACCCGCAGGGCGGCTTGAATGCCGAGGTCCTGGACGACAGCGGCCAGCCGCGTCCGGGATACTTAGCCGCCGCCTGCCCGGCCCTGGCGACCGACTCTCACAACCATGTCGTCAGATGGTCCGGTCGAGACCTGGTCCAGGCGACCGCTGCCGAGAAAGATCTCGGCGGCGAGAAACTGCTTTTCGAATACCAGCTGCGCCGGCCGCTTAGGCTGCGGTTTCACCTGGACCGGGCGAAGCTGTTTTCCTTCTGGGTTGACTGACGCAGTTGGCACAAGGGGCCCTCACCGGAATGCCCCTTCCACGACAAACATACTTGGAGGCATTATGTCAGAGGCGATCGTCCACGGCCCCGACGGCGTCGGGCGGTGCTGGTGGGCAGGTAGCACTCAATCCTACCACGCGTATCATGACGACGAGTGGGGGCGCCCCACGCACGACGACCAATGGATCTTCGAGAAGCTCTGCCTGGAAGGCTTCCAGTCCGGGCTCAGCTGGCTGACCATCCTGAACAAACGGGCGAACTTCCGCCGGGCGTTCGCCGATTTCGACCCGGAAAAGGTGGCGCAGTTCAACCGCCGCAGCGTCAATCGGCTGCTGCGCGATGCCGGTATCGTGCGCCATCGCGGCAAGATCGAGTCGACCATCAACAACGCGAAACGGGCGCTCGAGCTGCGCCAGGAGTTCGGTTCCCTGGCCGCCTTCGTCTGGCAGTTCGAGCCCACCGCCGCCGCCGGACCACAGACGAGGTCGGAGGTGATGGACCAGACCGCCGAGTCGGCCGCCATGAACCGCGAGCTCAAGAGCCGCGGCTGGAGCTTCGTCGGCCCCACCACCATGTACGCCTTCATGCAGGCGGCCGGGATCGTCAACGACCACATGCCCGGCTGCGCCGCCGGCGAGGCCTGCCGGCTGGCACGAAAGAGGTTCAGGATCCCGTCCCCCTCGCTAACTTGACGAAATGAGGCCGGCGCCCCCTGCGGCCGACAACAGGGCAGATCCTGAGGAATTTGGTTCCCCGGCAATGCGGGCGCCGTCTACAGCTCCAGATAGCGCCCCAGCCAGTCGAGCACACGGCACGACATGTCAAGCACGTGCGCCCGCTCGGCGATGCCATGCCCTTCCCTGGGATACACCACCAGCTCGCTCGGCACCCCCTTGTCCTGCAGGGCGCGAAAGAACAGGCAGCCCTGCTCCACCGGCACGTCCGGATCCTGCTCCCCGTGCAGGATCAGCGTCGGGGTATTCAACCGCTCCCAGTGATGAACCGGCGAGAAGTCCTGATACGGTCCTTCCCGTTCGTACGGGCTGCACCGATAGTAGAGCTCGTCCCACGCGGCCAGGCAGCTCTTACCGTGGAAGCTAACCCAGTGCGAGATGCCGGCTCCCATCACTGCCGCCTTGAAGCGGTCCGTCTGGGAGACCGCCCAGGCGGCGATAAAGCCACCGTAGGACCAGCCGGTGATGGCCAGACGCTCGGGATCGGCGACACCGGCATCGACCAGCGCGTCGATCCCCCGCATCATGTCCTCGAAGTCCCTGCCCCCCATGTCGCCCAGATTACTCTCGGAGAAGGCCCTCCCCCATCCCACGGAGCCGCGGTAGTTGGGCATGAAGACGGCGCAGCCGGCATTGGCCAGCAGCTGGTTCCATCCGAAGGCCGCGTTGTAGCGCGACCCGCTGACGCCGGTCGGACCACCGTGCACGTTCATAACCAGCGGCACCGGCGCGTCGGCGCCGGCATCCACCGGGCGGATCAAGAGCCCCTGCATTTCCCACTCGTCCGCCCCGCTCCAGCGAAAGACCTCCGTTCTGCCGACGCGCAGACGCTCAGTCTGTGGCTGAAGCTGACTCAGCTGCTTCCACGCGAGCGCCTCGCTCGCGAATTCTTCGCCGCGCGCGATCCACACGTCCCGCGGATGGTCAGCGTCCTCGAGTACGACGGCGAACGTGCCGGCGGCGCTGCGGGTAAAGGCCGGCGCGAAGGCCTCCGCAACCGCCGCCTGCCGCCACCACAGCTGCGTCGCTTCCCGCCTATCGACGTCGAACCGATAGAGGGCGGTCCCACCGCAGTCGTGGCCGATCGAATACAACGCATCGCCGGCGGCCGACCAGCTCAACCCGCTCAGGCTCGCCGCCAGTCCGTCGCATAGGTTGCGGGCATCGCCTTCCGGATCGACGATCCACACGTCACCGGAAGCGCAGCCGCGATCGCTCCAGGTCGAGGAAACGAAGGCGAGTCGGGCACCGTCCGGAGACCAGCAGGGCAGCGCCACCTGCCGGTCCGTCTGCGCCAGCGCGCGCACCGCGCCCGAGCGATCGATGGAGACCAGCCGGCTGCCGTACCAGCCCCACTCGTAGGGCTGCTCCGAAACTACCGCCGCAAGTTCGTCCCCTCCCGGGTGCCGCGCGAACTCCCAGATCTGCAGCCCCTCGGGCGAGACGCTCTCCAGCGCCCCGGACTCGACGTCGACGGTCCAGACCCGCACGAACCTGGGATTCCGCTCGAATTCGATCGCGTCCCTTCCATCCTCCTGCCGACAGCGCTCCTCCTGCGTCTGCGGATCCTCCATGAGGAAGCTCAGGTGGGATCCATCGGCCGACCACTGCAGCGCGTTGAGGCCACGGGGGGTCGGGATCGCTCCCTTCACTTCCGCGACCGCCGTGGCTTCACCGCCACCTGCGGGAATCAGGTAGATCTGCAGACGGCCGTCCTCGCGGCGGTCGGAGAGAAAGGCCAGGGAATTCCCGTCCGGAGACCAGCGCGGCAGCAGGTCGGCTCTGCAGCCGCGCGTGAACGGCTGGGGCTCGCCACCGCCGACCGCGGCCATCCAGATGTTGGATCGCGCCAGCTTGCCGCCGGACTTGAACGCGTCGCCGACGACGAAGGCGACGCGTTCACCGTCCGGAGAGATCTGGGCATCGGAGACGTTCCTGAAGGACAGCACGTCCTCGGGGCTGAGCCGACTCAGCTTATTCATCGCGCAACTCCGGGCAGGTGAGAAGTAGAGACCTGCCAGTGATCCCGGATCCGGGGATGACTACTGGTCAATCAGGTAATGAAATGGCGATCTTCTCTGCACTCAACCGCGGACCGTTCACTGCCGCGCGTCTGACGCTACACACAGGTACGATAATGCGCGTCCAGATTCTCTCCGACACCGCCGTATCACCGAACCTGGCCGCCGGCGACGCCGGCACCACCTGCGCCTTCCCGCTGACCGCGCCGCTGAACGACGGCTCCATCTGCTGTCTCTACCGGCAGGGCTCGGGCAAGCACAGTGCGGACAGCCAGCTGGCGATACAGGTTTCCCGGGATCAGGGTCGATCGTGGGCGGATCCCCTTCTCGTTTTCGACGGCCGCGACCGGGATCCCGAAACCACGGTGATCTCCGGGGCGGTCTGCCAGGCTGCTGACGACAGTCTGCTGGTCGTCTTCGGAGCGACAGAGGGACTCGCGGCGGACGTCTACATGTTCAGCGACGAGGGGCGGCGACTCCCGCGACCGGTGCTGGCCACTCGCAGCGCCGATGGCGGACACAGCTGGTCGAAACCGTGGCCGATCACGCCCTCCACCTTGCTGAATCCCGGCGTGACCTCACCCCCGTTCATCCTGCCCGATGGCGAGCTCGGCGTGCCTCTGGAGTACAGGATCTCACCCACCGGCCCCAACGGCTCGGCGCTCATGCTCTCGCGGGACCACGGAAACACCTTCGACGAACCGTTGATAGTTGCCGCCGACCGGTCGGAGCAGCGTTTCCTCTGCGACGCCCGCTACGGCCTCCTGCCCGACGGCCGGCTCATCTCCCTGCTCTGGACGATCCGCCACGAAGATGAGGTTACCGTCGAGGTCAACCGCACCCTCTCGTCCGATCGCGGACGCACCTGGACTGCGCCCGAGGAGATCGGCTTCGTCGGCCAGATCACCGTGCCCCTGGAGCTCTCGGGCGGGCGCCTGATCTGCGCCAGCAACTACCGGCTGCCGCCAGAAGGAATCCGGCTCCGGGGTTCGCTGGACGACGGCGCCACCTGGCCCCTGGGCCCGGTCCAGCTCTGGGACCCGGCCGCGAGTCGGATCGTGGCCCAACCAGCGTTTGAGCGGGAGGATGGCGTCGACGCCGGCGAGATCTGGGAAGCCCTCGACGACTTCACCTTCGGAACGCCGGACCTAGTCGCTCTCCCCGACGACGAGGTTCTGATGACCTACTACGCCACGGTTGATCGGGCCACGCACGTGCGCGCCTGCCGTTTCCGGGTCGACTTCTGCTGACCGCGTGGCAACTCTGCGACGCCGTCCTCCCGGCGGCCCGTCGCGGCTTCTTGACGCGCCACTGCGTACTGCGTTGTATCGAAGACTCGCCCACTGCCCCGCCGACCTTGATCGCCTGAACCGAGGAGACTGCCCCGCCCATGAAGAAGGAATTCGAAGAAAACGGCTTCTATGTCCTCAGAGGCGTGCTCACCGAGGCGGAGGTGGACCGCCTTGCCGCCCCGATCCGCGGCGCCTTCACCGCCGGCGATTATGACGGCTACAAGGCAGAAGCGGCCTACCCGGCACCCGGCATCTACTCGATGGGGCCGCGCATCCTCGAGAAGCACCCGGAAATTGCCGAGATCAGCTTCGCCCACCCCGCCATCGTGAACGCGATCGAGGAACTCTTCAGCGAGCCGGCGACGCTCGCCCAGTACTGGTCGATCATGCGCCCGCCCGGGGCCGGCGTCGCAGACGGCCCCTTCGTTGCCGGGAGCAACGCCCACTTCGACTACAAGCCGTGGCGCTGCGTCGGCTCCTTCCTCAAATGGATGTTCGCGGTCGTGCCCTTCGTCGACTACACCGAGACCGCCGGCCCGCTGGCCGTCTCCCCGGGCTCGTACCGCAAAACCAAGGTGCTGCCATCCGACGGTCGCGTACATCCGGTGGACGCGGCTCAGGTACCCCTGGCGTCGGAGATCCACTTCGAGGATCCCGGCCTGCGGAAGGGTGACGTGGTCCTCATGCACGGCTTCTGCTGGCACGAGCCGCGGCCCAACACCGGCGACAGCGACCGTTGCGGGCTGTATATGAAATTCCACGCCAAGTCGTCGCCGCCGGGCTGCGGACCAACCATCTATCCCTCGCAGGTCTACGACTTCCTGCCCGAGTCCAAGCGCTACCTGGTACCCTACCACCGCAGTGATGGACAATACGCTGCGGTGCGCCAAGGGCCCGTCGGTGGGATCGACGAGGCCCGCCTGCTGATCGAGGACGCCGAAGGTCGGGTGCTGCTGCTCCGCGACGACGCAGTCTGGGCCCTGCCCCGCTTTGCCGCCGCGGAGGACGAGTCGGCCGGCATCCTCGATGTCTGCAACACCATGGGCTCGGTTCTCGCCCAGGCGCGGGAACGTCTGGGGCTGCTGCTGCCCTGGCTGAGCTGGCTGGCCGACTTGCCCGGCGATCCACCGGATGGCGGCACCGGAGAGTGGCGCTGCCGCCTCTTCGGCCATCGGCTGCCCGGTGCAGCTCCGGAGCTTACCAGCCATGCCCCCGAATATCGCTGGATGTCGGCAGCCGAGCTCGACGCGGCCGGCGCCGGCGACCAGCTCGAGTGCGGCGGCGAAGAGTCGACGTGGCTCCGGATGTGGCAGCAGGAGGAAGACGAGGAAGGACGCCCGGTCACCAGGACGTTCGGCCTGCCGACCACGCATGTGCAGTACTTCAGCTACAACGGTGGCGGCAACCCGGCGGGCAATTATCGCGTCGGCGTCTTCGACCGCGAGGGCATCCCCTCGCCCCCCCCGCCGGAGAAGCTCGCCGCGAGTTGACGGCTGGGAGCAGCACCCGGCCTGAATGCCGCTTCCGGCGCCGGCTCCTGCGGTCTCCGCGAGCGGCCGGCCGTCAACGATCCCAGCGCGACTGCCACGACTCCATACTGGTGTGGATGTCCAGCAGCACAGTCCGGCCCTCGGCATTGAGCTGCTGCGCACGCTCCAGGGCCGGCCCGATCTCACCCGCCTCCCGAACGACAATACCGATGGCACCCATCCCCTCGGCGATCCGGGCGTAGTCGCCGCCCATCTCCGACATGCCGTAGCGCTCGCGGGCCGTCGGGAAACCGCCCCGATAGGGCGCCATACCGCCGTTGTTCAGTACGACCGTAGTGATCGCCACCCCGGCGCGCATGGAGGTCTCGATGTCCAGGCCGGACATACCGAAGGCGCCGTCGCCCATCCTGTTTAGGCAGAATCGGTCGGGGTGCGGCTGAAGCCATCCGCGGCCATGACGGCGCCCCGCTCGTGGCGGAACAGAACAGTGCGAATCCCTTCCCCGGCGGCCGCCTCGATGAGGGGATTGTTGGGGAAGCAGGACAGCCACTCGCCCCCTTCGGTCTTCAGAATGCGGGCAATCTGCTCGGTGCCGTTCTTCTCTCTTCGGCCAGGTGGGTATGGAGGCGTTTCAGCGGTCGACCAGGGGCACGCGGATATGGGCGTTGGCCCCGGTCAGCGTCTCGGGATTCTCCCTCAGGAGCCGGTAACCCCGAGTGCTCCTCTCGTCGGCGGCCGCCGCTCGATCGAGCACCGGCTGCTGCAGCACGTCGCGCTCCTCCGGACAGAGGTGCCGCAGCAGCGGCTGCAGGGCGGCCGGCAGGGCGCGATACTCGGCGTGGCTCATGGAGCGGCCGGTCTGACCAATGCCGTAGATCTCCTCCGGGGCGAAGTCGTCCACCGACAGCCACCAGGGACACCACCGGTTGACCACGGCCACTCTGTCCCGACTGCTGAAGTTGTGGTGCGGCGAGGCGTGCCAGGTGCGCGAATCCTGGATGTAGACCGAGCCCGCCTTCGCGCTCACCTGCATCTCTCCCGGAATCGGCGCCGTCTCCGTGATGCCGTCTTCCGGACCACGAGGGTTGCGCGGATCGCGGTGGGATCCCGGCACGACCCAGGTGCCGCCCGACTCGGCGTCCACGTCGGTGAGGTACCAGATCATCACCAGGCACATCGCCACGTCCGGAAACGGCTGGCGCATGCAGCCGACGTTCAGAAGCGGGTCGCCCATGCCATAGGCAGAGAGATCGTGCGGCCAGTCGGTGTGCCACCCCCGCCCCTGCGCCCGCGCCTGGCGCGTCGCATCGTCCATGCCCGCCGCCGCCTTGCCTTCGACCAGGGACGGGACCATGCGGGGGTGCAGCTGGGCGATGCGCAGATGGTCGTCGAGCACCCGGCGGGCGACGGCGGTGACGCCCGGGCTCGCCAGATAGCGGGCGTAATGCGGCATCCAGACGATGTCGTTGGGTGATTTGGGCGGGTGCCCCACCCGCCGGACCGTTCGCAGCTCGAGCTGATCCTCCGGTGGTGCGTCCCGACCCTCGCGCCTGGCGGCGACCGCCTCCAGGATCGCCCGCTCGTTCCGTGTCACCAGGTTGCGTGCCGCCATGACCTCGCCCCTGACCTCCTCGACCCGGCACGCCGGGATCACGTTGTCGATGACACAGAATCCGTAGCGGTCCAGGGAAGCGACGCACCCGTCGACCAGGGACTCCGGCGACAGCGCCGCATCGAAGGCGTACGCTCGGGTGCGGTCCAGCTCGGCCGTGATGGCGTCCGGATCGCTGTATTCACGGCGCAGCTGCTCGCGAACCGCCTCCAGCTCGCGCTCCAGGCGGTCAGCTCTGGCATGCAGTTCCGTAACGTTCATGGCGGTATCCTCTTGCACGACTTGCGGATGAGTGGGCGGGGCGCGCTGCGGCGCTTCAGCGCAGGGAGTCGGTCACGATGCTCGCCTCCCGCTGCAGGATCCGCGCGTGCTCCCTGGCGAAGGCCTCGCTGCCGTCGTCCTCCTCAACTCCTAAATCGATGCCTGTCTGAAACCCGGGCAGGTTCCCCTTGTAGAAGGCGAACTGGTAGACCGCCTCGTCGGTGAACTTCCACTCGCGGCGGCCGCCGACCTCACCCGGCCAGGAGACCGTGAGAATGCGCTTCCTGGCACGGTAAAGCTCCTTGGGATTGGGCGCTACCGGATCCACACGGTACTTCTCGATCGCCTTCTCGTCGATGGTTACACCCAGCCCCGGTCCGTCGGGCACCGGCATGTAGCCATCGACGACGTCGATGCGCTCGGTAAGCAGGTCGGACTCGAACAACTCGTGACAGGTAATCGAGGGCAGCTGGGCGTGCAGCAGGACGGCGCCCAGGTGGGCAGCGTAGGCGGTCGTGATGCCGGTGCCGACCAGCTGCAGCCAGAACGGGGTGCGGAACTCGCTCGCCAGCGTCGCCTGCCGCATCGTCTCCTGGAGCGTGGCGCCGATGACGAAGCCGTCACTTGCCCGGCCGTGCAGGATCTCCTCGGTGAAGTGATCGACCACGAACTTGCGGACCCGCTGGCGCAGCATCACGGCGCCAGCGATGTCGCGCCTGAGGTAGAAGGGGCTCTCGTACATGCCGACGTTGACGTGCTCATCCAACCTCTGCAGGTGGGTCTCGGCGTTGGCCGAAGTCAGCAGGAACCCGTTGAAGTCGATGTCAAAGCGGTAGTCCTCGGGCACCACCTCCCCGACGGTGGCGATCTGCTCGTGGATGTCGCGCCACGGTCTGGCTTTCATCTTGAAGGTCGTGTAGCCCCGGCGCCGGGACTCCAGCGCCTCCTTCGCCCAGTCTGCCGGCGGCATGTCGATGTCCCACCACGACAGCGGACAGCGATCGCGGACCTTATTCCCGATCAGGCAGTGAATGGGCACACCGGCATCCTGACCGACCAGGTCCAGCACGGCGATCTGCGGCCCCATTCCCAGGCGGTCATCCCGCATCATGCGGTAGGGATCCTTGCCGACGATCTCCTCGACGGAGCTTGCCGATCCGACGCAGTCACCCCAGCCGACGAGACCATTGTCGGTCTCGAGCCGGTATACCTGAACCCGCTCCGAATGGGTGTTGGCCCTGTGCATGGCACGAACCACGTGGTCAGCGTAGAATGGAATATCGACCGCGATGTGCTCGGCGTTGACTATCTTCATGATCCTCAGGGTCGTTCAGGTGGCTGTGGTGCGGGCCGGTCCTTCTCCTTGGCCGTTTCGATCCGAGCGCTCAGCTGGTCATGTACTCCTTAAGGATCAGGGCGAGCGCCAAGAAAAACACCAACAGAAACTGTTTCGGCGTCGTCTCCGGAAATCAGGGATGGGAGCCATAACCTATCTCCCCCGGACCGGCAGACAAGGGACCTCGGTGCAAGCCGCGTCACGCCCCGGCAACGGCCCAGGACGTCACTCGGATATGGGAGCGTACTCGAACCAATCGAAATCGGCGCAGCTGGCACTCGGCTGCCCGTTGGAGCTGGCATACATACCGATGCAGGCACCGACGAAGCCGTCAGCGACCTGGGTCGACAGTACGCGGCCGTCGACCTGCTCGGCGACCGGCCTCCAGGATTCCGGTCGCGCCGCGTAATAGAAGCTGTACTCCTGGCCGCGCGCCTCCACCTTAAGGTAGTGGCGTTTCCCCGCGACGGGGACGGCACCGTGTCTGCGCTCCTCCCCGTGCCGCCGTTCGGTCAGAATTACCTGTCCATCCTGACAGACGAAACACAGCTGGTTGTCCTCATTCTGCCGCAGCACCAGGCCGGTGCATTCGTTCGCCACGGCCGGATCGAACTCGACTGCGGCGCGGACGGCGCAGTGGATGTGCTGCTGGCGGCGGCCGACGAAAGAGGAGTTCACCGCTTCTGAGATCCGCTCCGGCCGCAGCCTGAGACGCAGGAACCCGGGCCGTTCGGTCAGTGAGTACCACATCGCCCTGGGGGTACGGATGAAGTTCCAGCAGGACGCCAGCACCTTCTGGTCGAAGTGATCACAGGCCGGCGCGGAGGGCCAGGGGTGCGATTTCAGGTCGGGCGCCCGCTCCACCTCCCGAATGCGACCGTGTCCCGGGTTCACCACCGGCCAGCCTTCCTCCCACTCCACCGGCGTCAGAAACGTCTCACGGCCGAGGTTGTAGAAGTAGCCTCCGTACGGCCGGCAGGCCAGCGCCACCATCCACCAGTCGCCGGCCGGCGTGTCGACCAGGTCGGCGTGGCCGGTGCTGGTGATCGGCGCCTTGAGCCCCAGATGCCGGTGGGTCAGGATCGGGTTGCCGTGATGCCCTTCGTAGGGGCCATCCAGGCTGTTGGATCGCGCGATGGTGACGGCATGTTCGTGGTAGGTGCCGCCCTCGGCCAGCATCAGGTAATAGGTCCCGTTCACCTTATAGATGTGGGGTGCTTCCGGGGCCATCGCCTCCTTCAGCGCGCCGTTCCACAGCAAGGTCCGCGCGCCGATCAGCTCCATGGTCTCCAGGTCCAGCTCCTGCAGCCAGATGTCCCGGTAGCCGGGATAGGGCTCGGCCTCCACCCTGAGGTTGGCCGCGTACCAGGCGCGGCCGTCGTCATCGAAGAACAGGGTCGGGTCAATGATCCCCGGCTCGTCGACCAGGGTGATGGGATCGGACCAGTCGCCGGCTGGATCGGTGGTGTGCACGATGAAGTTGTTGTCCCGAAAGCTGTCGCCGTGCTGCGTGCGGACGGTAGTCACCACGTAGAAGGTCCCGTCGTGATGCCGGATGGTCGGGGCATAGATCCCCTGCTTGGTCTCGGCCCGGTCCAGGTCCAGCTGCGACGGGCGGGCGAGGATGTGGCCCAGGCACCTCCAGTGCACCAGGTCGCGGCTGTGGAACACCGGCATGCCCGGGAAGTACTCGAAGGTCGAGACGGTCAGGTAATAGTCCTCCCCCACGCGGCAGATCGTCGGATCTGGCGCGAAGCCGGATATGACCGGGTTGCGGAAGGTCTGGTGCGTCATCGCCCTTTCTCCCGTGCTGTCGCGCTGGCGATGCGCCAGCGTCCGTTCATGTCGCAAGCTTCGTAAAACATCCGGAAGCCGCCCTCCGGCAGGTCGATGACGCAGGGTTCGGACGCCTTGGCCGCATCCCAGCGGCCACCATTGTCTACGCAGACTTCCAGCTCTTTCGTCCACTCGAGGCCGTCGCTCGAGAAGGCGCTGAAAATCCTGCCGTGATACTTGGATCCGCCCGGCACGTCCTCGGCCGGCATCCACCCGGCGTAGTACATCCGCAGCCCTCCACCCCCCAGCCGCAGTACCTCCGGCGCGTAGACTGCGGTGGATTCCAGGTCGCGGTCCTGCGCCACCCGCACCCCCGGCTCCAGCTCAAAGCTCAGGCCGTCCGCCGAGATGGCGCTGACGATGTTCCTGTTGGTGAAGGCACCCGACGCAACATGCAGATCAGGGAACGGGTAGGCACTGGCGTAGAGGCGAAGACGCGGGCTGCCGGCCTGACCCGGCTCGAGATGGAGGCAGCGCGGCGCCAGATAGGAGACGTCGGCCGCGGCCAGGCGCAGGCCCGGCTCCCGCTCCCAGCTGAGACCGTCGTCCGAGATTGCGCTGACGATCGCCGCCTTGGTTCCGTCGCTCTGCTCGGTCTTTCCCTCGTAGTACATCCGGTACCGGCCGTCTCCCAGAGGGATGACGTCGGGGCTCCAGATGTAGTCGACGGCGCCCTCACCGCCCGCGTCCATCCTGACTCCGGCTTCCTTTTTCCAGTGCTCGGCATCAGCGGAAAAAGCGCTCAGGATGTAACCCTGGGAATCAGGGTTGGGTCGCTCGGGGCCGAAGCCGTGATAGTACATCCGGTACCCGCCCGCCATCTTTACAACGTTGGGGGTCAGCACCCGAACCGAATCAAGGGGACCATCCGAGTCGATCGCCACTTGGGCATCCTTGGTCCAGCTGATGCCGGGGTCGCGGTCCTGGAAATGAACCGCTTTTTGCAGGTCGGCATCAGTCATCGCGTCACTTCCAGGTGCAGCGTGAAGTTGCTCTCCAGCGTCGCGCCCGGCTCGAGCACGATCGTGCCGGCGGTGGTGTCTCCCGCCGCCAGCAGGTTCACGCCGTTGTTGGCGTTGAGGACCGGCTCGACCGCGAAATAGGGTTTTCCGGTCGGGTTGAAGAGCACTAGGTGCCGGCAGTTTGCCGCCGGCTCGAAGCGGAGACGCACGCCGCTTTCGGGCCAGGCTATGTGGCCGCCGGTGAAGCCGAAACAGCAGGCGTCCAGAAAGTTGCCCGGCTCGAGCAGCCGCTCAGTCGCGAAATCCTGGCAGGCCGCCAGGGGCTGCAGCGGTCCGGAGGGAATGCGGGTATCGTCAGCGTCCGGATAGACACCTTCGAGGGGAAACTCCAGTGCCACAGGTTCCCCTGCTCGAGTCAGGGCGCGAGAGAAGTAGGGATGCCAGCCGAAGCCGGCCGGCATCGCCGTGCCACCCTGGTTCGTCAGTGACAGCTCCAGATACAGGCTCCGGCCGCTCAGGCGGTATCCCGCCTGAGCCGCAAACGGCCAGGGCCAGTTCACCTGCTCGAAATCCGTCGACGCGAAACTGCAGTGCACGCTCTCTGCGTCCTGGGCCGCGACCTGCCACGAGCGCTTGCGAACGTCCCCGTGAATAGCATGTTCGTTTAAGCCCGCGAGCTGGTAGCTCGCACCGGCGAACGTGAAAGCACCGTTCTCGACCCGGTTCGAGTAGGGGATCATCAGGAAGCTGGCGGAGTCCAGATCGCTCCCGGGATCGCGGACGTCGGGCATCAAGGGCAACCAGTCGTTGCCCACCCGGGCGGCGCAGGCCAGAATTCCGGCACCGCAAACTGGGTCCACGGTAAGCCGCAGAACTTCGTTGTGCAGGACGATGGTCATCGCAGACAAGCAACCGGAAGTCGGCGCGGAAGGCAAACGCCGGGGATGACGTCTAGCCTGCAAACAGGGGGCGGACTCTACACCTAAGACCGGGTCTGGCGCCAGCAATTGCACGACAGGGCGAGCCGGGAAAGGGATCGACCTTCAGCATTACGCTCCACGCCACCTGTCTCCCCGCTGATCGAGTTCAGATCGCTCCAGGCACCTGCGTCATCTGACGCTCACCTCCCCACCCTCCTCGATCCGCAAAATCGCGTTCGTCGGCAGAGCCTCGAAGGCCTGGCGCTCACCCCCAGGCCAGGTCACCTCTATGCGCTCCACCCGGTCACTCCGGCCCAGGCCGAAGTGCAGTCGGTGGTCCCCCGCCGACAGGTAGCTGGAGCCGCTGCGCACCTGCCGCAGTTGCATCCGGTCACCGTGGAAGAGACGGACTTCGGCGCCGACAGCGTCCCGGTTGCCACTAGTTCCCACCAGCTCGACCATCGACCAGCTGCGGTCGCTGCTGTCGTTGCGCAGCAGGGCAGCAGCGCCGCCGCAGTGCGTGACAAGCACGTCCACATCCCCATCCCCATCGTAGTCGCCGAAAGCGGCGCCGCGCCCCAGCTGCCTGCGTCCAAAGAACGCGCCCGATGACGCCGAAAGGTCGGCGTAGTGGCCCCTGCCGTCGTTGCGAAATAGCTGCGGGGCCTGCTCGTACTCAATGCCGGGCTGGAAGAGCGCGATTCTATCCAGCACGTGTCCATTGGCTACGAACAGGTCGAGGTCGCCGTCGCTGTCGTAATCGAAAAAGCCAGTACCGAAACCCAGCGCGTTCCAGCTGGGTTCGACCAGACCCGTAGTCGCCGTGACGTCCTGGAAACGCCCGCCCTCGTTGCGGTAGAGGGTGTTCGACTCGCGTGAGAAGTTGGTGACGAACAGGTCGAGGTCCCCGTCCGCGTCGTAGTCACCCAGGTCGACGCCCATGCCGGCCTCAGCCTCGCCCCGCAGGTTGTAGGCCAACCCGACTTCAAGAGCCACGTTGACGAACCTGCCATCCCCCTCGTTGCGGAACATGTGGTTGGCCACGCCGTCGTTGGCCACGAACACGTCCTGGTCGCCGTCGCGGTCGTAGTCCCAGGCCACCACCCCCAGGCCCTTGCCGGCGGGGCCGGCGATACCCGCTGCGACGGAAACATCCGCGAAAGTGCCATTTCCCTGGTTGCGGTAGAGTAGATCCGGTACGCCCCCGTATTCGTCGGGCGCGCAGTAGGAGCGCGTTCCCTCGTCGATCGCCCGCAAGCCGCGGCTGTCGGTATCGACAACGCCCCCGCAGACCTTGTTGGTCGCAACACTGAAGTCGAGGTAGTTGACGACGTAGAGGTCGAGCAGACCGTCGTTGTCGTAGTCGAAGAAGGCGGCGCTGGTGCTCCATTGCGGCGCCTGAACGCCGGCCGCTTCGGTGACGTCGATGAAGGCACCGGTGCCCTCGCTCCGATAGAGCGTATTACGGCCGAAGTTGGTCACATAGAGGTCCCGATCGCCGTCGTTGTCATAGTCGGCTACCGCGCAGCCCATGCCGTAGCCGCCTTCGCCCACGCCGGCCTGCTCGGTGACCTCCGCGAAGGTGCCGTCACCGTTGTTGCGATAGAGCGCGTTGGTGGCTACGGGACCAGCGGCGGCGGGCGGGAGAGCAACCGCGTAATCCCCGGGATCGGCGGACCGACGCGACGGCAGATCCGCAGCTCGTTGGACCCAGTACTGGGATTCCCTCCGGTGGGACAGGTTGACGGGGTCGGCCCGGATGCCCTCCAGGTCGAAGCCATTGACCAGGTAGATGTCCAGGTCACCGTCGGCATCGTAATCCAGGAAGGCACCGCCGGCCCCCATGGTCTCGACGAGGAAGTACTCGCCGGTCGCGCCATTCACGTGATCGAAACCGATGCCGGCCGCAACGGCCACGTCGGTAAACGAAACAGGGCCGGGATCGCCGGCGCAGCCCGCCACCGCGGAGAAAGCGATCAGCGCGATGCCGAATCTGCGAGCGTCCACGGCCTGCCGGCTCCCAGTTCGGGTCTCAGTAGTCCGACACCGAGCCATCCGGCAGCCGGGCATTGGGCCACTGGAACTGCCTCTCCGGATCCCTGCCCACCTCCACCGCCCTCTCCTCATCCACCTCCACCCCGAGCCCCGGCCCTTCAGGCAGCGAGACGTAGCCTTCCTCGTCCATCGTCCAGGTCTTGCGCGCCACGCCTTCCGGCATCACGTGCTCATAACCCTCATGGATCAGGAAGAAGGGGATCGACGCCGCCACGTGCAGGCTGGCCGTCAGCCCCAGGTACGACATCGTGCAGTGCGGCGCCAGCGGCACGTAGTGGGCCTCGGCCAGTGCCGCGATCTTGCGCAGCTGGCTGATGCCGCCGGTGTGACCGCAATCCGGCTGCAGGATGTCGATAACCTGGGCCTCCAGAATCTCGCGCACCTCCCAGATGGTGCGATCCCGCTCGCCGGTCGCCAGCGGCACCGGTACGTCGGCCCGCAGCTTGCGCATCACCTCGATGTTTCCCGGCACCCAGGCTTCTTCCAGGAAGAGCAGGTCGTCCGACTTGAGATGCCCGGCGAACTGCTTGACGATCGGCGGCGGCAGACAGCTGTGCGCGTCGAACATCACCGCCCCGTCGTGCCCGACCTTCTCCCGTGCCTGGCGGACGCTCTGCACCAGCCCTTCCACCTCCGCCGGCGTGCCCGCGAAATCCCTGCCCTGCCCCGGACTGATCTTGACCGCCTTCGGGCTCGGGTACATCCAGACCTTATCGCGAGTCGGCCCGCCCAGCAACCGGTAGACCGGCACACCGTGCAGCTTGCCGGCGATGTCCCACAGAGCCATGTCGATGCCGGAGATCGAGTGCACCATCAGGCCGCCCCCACGCAGGTTGCGGTGGGCCCGGAACAGGCGCTGCCAGTGATGCTCGATGCGCGTGGGGTTCTCGCCGATTATCATCTCGCCCAGCGACTCGGCCAGGTCGCAGGCGATCCGGGTCTGCATGTTGTTGATCTCGCCCCACCCAGTGAGGCCCATGTTAGTCTCGATTTTGACGTAACCCTTGGCGCCCACCGGAATGGCGCGCAGGGCGGTAACGCGGA
>CAYWBJ010000045.1:0-33152 GCA_964456165.1 uncultured Gemmatimonadaceae bacterium
CTACCGGCGAGGTCGACCTCCGGATGACCGGGCTGGACGGGCTTGTCTCCTACGAGCCGGGCGAACTGGTCCTGGTCGCCCGACCCGGCATGCCCCTAGCAGCCGTCGAGGCACTGCTGGCCGCGGAGAACCAGCACCTCCCTTTCGAACCCCCGCACTGGGGCGCAGACGCGACCCTGGGCGGCACCATCGCCTGCAACCTGTCCGGTCCACGGCGTTTCCGTGCCGGCGCCCTGCGGGACTTCCTCCTCGGATTGCAGATGGTCGACGGCCACGGCCAACTCATCAGGGCGGGCGGCCGCGTCGTCAAGAATGTCACCGGCTACGACCTCTGCAAGCTGCTCAGTGGCTCCTTCGGCAGCCTCGGGCCCCTCACCGAGGTCTGCCTGAAGGTGTGGCCCCGACCCGAGTGCCAGCAGACCCTCGTCTGGCATGGACTGGAGTACGGGGACGCGGTGGAGCGCATGCTCGATCTGGCAGCCTCGCCGTTCGAGGTCACCGGTCTTACCTACGGAAGATGGGCGCAGGATGAAGGTAGCGCTCGCACCTGCGCCCGGCTCGAGGGCCCTGGTCCGGCTGTGGCAGCACAGGCAGAGGCCATCGCCGGGCGCTACGGTGGTGAAGTCGAGCATCTGGCCGAGACGGAGTCGGCCAGCTTGTGGGAGGATGTGCGCGAAGCACGATCGCTGCGTCCCCGTCGGGCACAGCAGCTCTGGCGCATCTCCTGCCCGGCGGTGAACGCCGGAGCGCTGGTCGGCGAGCTGCGTTCGCGGCAGTTGCAGGAGTTCGCCCTCGACTGGGGCGGAGCACTGATCTGGGCCCTGTTCCCCCGGAATCTGCCCGGAGCAGACCTGCACGGTGTGGTGTCACGGCACCAGGGCATCGCCTGGCGCTTGGCCACCGGTCCCGACGATGACAACCGGCAGGCGTTCTCACCACTGGAGCCTGGCGTAGCGCGGCTCAACGCCGCCGTGAAGCAGGCCTTCGACCCGCTCGGGCTCTTCAACCCGAACCGGCTCCCCATCACCTGACCGGCACAATTTGCCCGGGTTGTTTCCCCCGTGGCAAGGATTTCCCCTTACCGGTGTGGTGCCGAGCCGAAAACGACTAACAAAAAACACGTAAAATATGTTAAAACAATCACTTATGGTATTATAAACAAAGCCGAAAAAAGAGGCACGGAATTTGCATGGAAGTAGGCACAAGGGTGTTTCCATTTCTCACTTCCAGGGTATTGCACGCAATCGGCATGGAAAATTCTCCCCTTTCCAATCAGGTCGATATCCGCCTCAAGCAGCTGGATCGCCAGATCCACAACAGTCTGAAGGTGATTCGCCAGCATCTGCACGAGCTCGAGCAGGTGGAGCAACACACCCGGACCGGAGCCACACCTGATAGTGGGCAGAGCTTCGCCGATCTGCTCGACAACGCGCTCGGTGACACAGATCGGCCTGACGGTTCCTGAAGGCGAGCCACGGGCCCTGCCCGATCCTGCCTTTGCGGGGTCGATCTCATCTTTCCTTTTGGCCATCCCCCCCAGCCCCGTTATCTTTGTGGCACTCGTTCCAGCCATGATCTGAATCGACCCACGGTAACGACCGCCGATCCACCGCCCCAACCAACCATGCGATCCGGGTCCCAAGTAGCACTCGCCTCCGCAGCTCTTGCCGGCCTGATCTGCCTGCCTTTTTTCCTCGACCGCATTGCCACCAACTACGACAACCGCAAGGCCCTCGCGGATAGGGGTCACGCCGCCCGCCTGATCGCTGCGGGCAGCTTCCAGGAAGCCGAGGGCCTGCTGCGTCGCGTCGACCGCTCCGAGCTGAGCACTACCGAACGCATCCTCATGGCCTACCAGGACGCGGTGTGCAGCCGCATGCTGGAACGGCCGATGCAGGCCTACGAACGGCTTGACCGCCTGCAGGGACTGCTGCCGCCGCTGCGCGACTATCGCGAATTCTGGATGGCCCACGCCCTCGAGATGATGGGCGAGACGGAGGCGGCCGCCGACGCCTACGAAGACCTGTTGGTCACCTTTCGCCAGGAGGCACTGGCAGACTCCGCCTACATGCGACTGCTCGCTCTGTACACCGAGACCGGCGATTTCTCTAGGGCCATCGGGGTCTGTCGCCGCCTCGGACAGCTGCGCCCCGAGCGGCGCCCCGAGCTGGGATTCCGCATGGCGCAGATCTACACCAAGCTTGGGAATCAGGCCGGCGCCAGACAAGCGCTCCGAAAGATTGTCGTCGAGCATCCCGCGCACCCGCGCGCGCTCGAGGCGCTCGAGCTGCTTCCGGCACCGACGCAGGCGGCCGACCTGCAGGCATGGGGCACGGTCTATCTGCGGCAGGGACGCTTTGCCAGGGCGGCGGGAACACTGCGCCGCTTCCTCGCCCGCTTTCCCTCGCACCCGGAAGCGGGCGAGGTGACCTTTCAGCTCGCCGACGCCTACCGGGGCAATCGCCAGTACGCGGAGGCGCGCGACTACTTTCGGCGCAGCTACGACGATTACGGTATACCTCAGGCTCTCTACCGGCTCGGCGGTATCCTGGTGCGCCTTGACCGCGAAGACGGGGCCATCGACTCGTACCGGCGCTTGGCCCACCGCCTCCCCGGCCACCCACTCGCCGACGACGCCCTTTGGCAGGCCGCCAAAGCGGCCGAGAGAGGCAATCGATTCGAACTGGCCGCAGAGCTGTACGCCCAGCTGGCGGGCCAATACCCCCAGAGCGAGATGCGGGACGAGGCCGACTGGAGTGTCGGCTTTGCCCACTACTGCCGCGATCGATTCGAGGAGGCCCTGGCGCACTTCGAAGCCGTGAGCCGGCGCGCCCGAGAACCGCACATCGTCGATCAGTCGCTGTTCTGGGCCGGTAAGGCGGCAGGTGAGCTTGGCCTCGACGAGACCTCCACCGACTATTACCGCGAGGCCGCGCGCAGCTTTCCGCGCTCCTACTACTCCTCCCGGGCAACGGAGCAAGGCTACGGCGAGGGTGCTGGTTTGCTGGCGTGGATGGGAGCAGACATCGACGGGCGGGAGCCCCATGTCGCCCTCGTCAATACCCGACGGCAGGCCCGGCCAGCCGCCACCGGCCTCCTGGCCGAGGCCCGACTCCTGGGTCGGATCGGCCTGGTCCAACTCGCCAGGAGTCACCTGCGTCGGGCGGAGGGAAACGCCGGCGACGACCTGGAACTTTTGCGGGAGATCCGGGACCGATATGTCGGGATCAGCGCCCACGACCAGGCGCTGCGCCTGTCGTCGGTCATCTACGCGCGCGACGCCGACGGCCGCGAATTCCCCCACCTCTACCCCAGCTTCTACTGGGAGCAGGTGGAACGCGCCGCCCGCGAGGCCGGCATCGCCCCCTACCTGGTGTTGTCGGTGATTCGGCAGGAGAGCTCATTCAGGGAGGATGCCGTCTCCCGCGCCGGGGCCATCGGCCTCATGCAGATCATGCCTAAGACCGGCCGGCTGCTGGCCCGCAAGATCGGGCTGCGGCGCTTCCGTAGCGCCTCCCTCTTCGATCCCCACGTGTCAATTCGACTCGGCAGCCGCTTCCTCGGCGATCAAGTCCAGCGCTTCGCCAGCGGTCCCACCGCCAAGCTCGGGTTCGAGCTGGGACTGGCGGCCTACAACGCCGGCCCGCGCGCCGCGACCGCGTGGACCAAGCGCTTCTCCTACGCTGACCCGGATACCTTCGTCGAGCGCATCCCCTACCGGGAAACCCGCAAGTACGTCAAGCTCGTGCTCAAGAACTACGCCATCTACAAAGCCCTCTCGGAGGCAAGGTCGGTATGACATCGCAGAAACCCCCGCCCGACGAGGGCAAACCCCGCCACCTGGGCGAGGATATCTTCATTATCCTCTCCATCTTCAGCCTCTGGCCCGTCGTCCTGGACTGGTACCATCCGCTCTTCGAGGCGGTGATGTATATTGCGCTGGCCGGACTGGTGTGGATATTCTACCGCCGCATAAAGCGCTTCAACGAGGCGCGCCGGAAAACCTGACGAGCAGTTCCTGCCGCCTCAGTGCAGCAGGAACCTGGCTATGTACAACCCACCGACGAGCAGGACCACGAAAAGGATGCTCAGCAGGTTGAAGCGCCGATCGATGAAGGCTTTGATCGGCTCGCCATAGCGCCACAGGAGCCAGGCCACCAGGAAGAAGCGGGCGGCCCTACCGGTTGCCGAGGCGACAACGAATACCAGGAACGAGATGTCGAAGGCGCCGGCGGAGATAGTGATCACCTTGTAGGGAATCGGGGTGAAGCCGGCGGTGAAGACCACCCAGAAGTTCCAGGCTTCGTAGAGTTCGCGCACCCGCGCGAACTGAGCCTCACTGAAGCCGGGAACGTGAGCGAAGAAAGCGAGGGCGAGGGCGCTGAACTCGCCGGGGCCGGACCACCACAGGTAGGAGCCGATGGCGTAGCCGGCGATGCCGCCGACGACCGAGGCGATGCTTGTCCAGGTGGCGAAGTGGAATGCCCGCAGCCGTGCCCCCAGCACCATGGCGATCAGGAAGGCGTCGGGGGGGATCGGAAAGACCGACGACTCGGCGAACGCCCAGATGAAGAGGACCACCCCACCATAGGGACTCTCGGCCCAGTGCAGCAGCCAGTCGTAGAGTCTCTTCTGCGGACTGCCTTTCATCTCCCCTCCCCGGCGCCCTGACTGGACAGGTCTATCTGCGGTGCCTCCCCTCGCATGAACTCAATCACCTTGCGATCGGCCCTGGGGAAAGGGTAGGCGTCCAGCTCCCCCGCGTCGACCCAGCGCCAGTCAGCGCAACCGATCGCCTGCGGTGTGCCCTGGCGCCAGATCGCCGCGAAGACGTGCAGGGTGATACTGAAGTGGGTAAAGCCGTGGTCGACGCTGAGCAGGTGGGAGCCCACGTCGATCTCGATTGCCAGCTCCTCCTCCACCTCGCGCCGCAGGCAGGCCTCCAGCGTCTCCCCCTGTTCCTGCTTCCCGCCGGGAAACTCCCACAGGCCGCCTAGCATGCCGTCGGAGGGACGCTGGGCGATCAGGAGTTGCCTGCCCTTGCTTATCACCCCGGCCGCCACCTGGTAGTGGGGCCGTTTCTTCTTCGGTGCCTTGCGCGGCAGGACGGCCGGATTCTCCAGCTCCTGGCAGGCGCGGCAGACCGTGCGCCCCGGGCAGCCGCCACAGGCCGGATTGGTCGGGGTGCAGACGCGGGCGCCGAGCTCCATCATCGCCTGGTTGTAGTCCCCTGCTCGCCCCGGCAACAGCAGCTGCGCGCCGGCGGCGATCAACCTGGCCTTCGTCGCCGCCCGCCCTGGGTCGTCTTCAACCCGGAGGACGCGGCACAACACCCGCGTGACGTTGCCATCGAGGACCGGGTGATCGCGGTCGAAGGCGATGCTGCTGATGGCTGCCGCGGTGTAGTGGCCGATCCCCGGTAGCTCCATCAGCTCCTCCATGCTCTCCGGCAGCCGTCCTCCTCGCTCGGCAACCAGCCTGCGAGCCGTTGCGTGCAGGTTGCGAGCCCGGGCGTAATATCCAAGTCCTTCCCAGACCTTGAGGACCTCCCCCTCGCTGGCGGCAGCTAACGCCGCGATCGTAGGGAAACGGCGGACGAAGCGCTCGAAGTACTCCCCCATCTGATCGACCCGCGTCTGCTGCAGCATGACCTCGGAGAGCCAAACGTGGTAGGGATTGCCGCTGTCGCGCCAGGCCAGTTCCCGCTTATTCGTATCGTACCAGTCGAGCAGCCGCGTCCGGAAGAGGCGAACGTCCCCCTCCCGCTCAAGTACCAAGCTCATCACTGTGATCGGCTCAGGCGCACCGCTTCGGGCCAGTCTTGCACGGAAAGCGCGCCGGTTGTGGCGGGATCGGCGGCCAGCAGGGCGTTGAGCACCGCCTCCTGACTGGCTTCGATCGCAGCCTGGAACAACGGCTCCAGGTCCGGCTCGGGCACGATCTCCCGCTCGCCGCCGTCCCCGTCTGGTGCCGGGACGGTAGAGAAGGCGATGGCCACGCCCTCGCGCGTCACCGCATCCAGGATGCCCACCCGAGCCAGGCCAATGGCGCAGCGTCCAGCCAGGCGCTGCAGCTGCAGCGGGATCAGCGGCGCGTCGGTGGCAACGACGACTGCGAGGGTACCGGGCGGCGAGGGCGGGTTCAGGGGTTGGAGGTGGGAGCGCAGCGGATAGCCGTCCACGGCCAGGTTGCCGGGGTCGCCGCCGCTGGCGGCGAGCAGCAGGCCCACGGTCCAGTTGCCGGGGCCGAGGTCAACGCGGGAGGCGGACCCGACGCCGCCGGGACAACCGAAACTGGACAGGGCACTGCCGATCCCCGACGTGCCCTCCACGACTTCTGCGCCGGCGGCAGCCAGGACCCGAGCGACGGCTTCCACATCCAGCCCCGACCGCAAGGCGGCCGGGGCATTCCCAGCCGACTCGTCGATCGCCACCACCAGGGGAGGCCAGCCAGTGCTCGTCGACAGACCTGGGTCCCGGTCCAGACCGTAACGAATCAACCCGTGATAGACTGCTCCGGCAGCCACGGCCGGCGCCAGTACCAACGGCGAGCTGATGGTGCCGAAATCCTCGGCCACCCCCAGCCCGGTCAAGCCCTCGCCACCATCCACCGACCAGCGCCCGACGAACAGCGCCTGCGGACCGAGCCCTGCCGGGTGCGGCAGGATGGCGGTGAGCCCGGAAGCGGTCGCGGGCGTGCGCAGGTCGAGGTGCCCGGCGGCGACCCCGCGCACGTCGGTGATCGCGTTGCGGCGCCCGGGCTGGAGGCCACCCACGGACAGGTCGAGATCGCGCAGTCTCACTTCAGCCGTCCATGGGCGCGCATTACCGCCACCAGTCTGTCCAGTGGCAACGCGTGAATCGTGTTGGCATCCCTCCCCGTCATCGTGTAGGCCATGGTCAGAGCGTTGAGAATGGCCTCCTCGACCGCTTCCACTACGGCCAGGTGCAAACCGGTGATGTGGCGGTCCGACGCCAGCGGAACCGCGGCGCGGTCACCCTCCCGCATCCGGTTGGCAGTGGAGAAAGCGAGGAAGAGATCGCCGCTGCCGTGGGCGGAGATGCCGCCGGTGCGGCCCATTCCGATAGCTGCCCTCTTGCCCAACCGCCTGAGCTGGACCGGCAGCAGGGGCGCATCGGTGGCGATGGCGATCAGTAGCGAGTTGCCCGCTCCCCCGGTGCCATCGGCGGCGGCGGGCAGCAAGCCTGGTTGGGGCAGTAGATCCGGGATCTCTCGTCCTACCGGCACGCCGTCTACGACGAGCTGATCACGGCGGCCGTGATTGGCCTGGACGATAGCGCCCACGACGTAACCCTTCCCTGGTCCGGGAGCCTGCCGCGACGCCGTCCCGATGCCGGCCTTGAAGCCGTAGGCCCGCATGCCGGTACCGCCCCCGACGCAGCCTTCGGCAACCGGCCCGCCAGCGCCATCGGCGATGGCCGCAGCCACCTGCTCCCGACCAACGTGGCGACCCGCGGTGTCGTTGAGGAAGTCGGCCCAGGTTTCGCCGACGACCGGCTCCGGGCGGGGACGTCGGCCGAACAATTCCGGGTCGGCCTCCAGCATGCACTCCAGACCAGCATCGTAAACCGCTCCGACACTGGAGGTATTGGTGAAAAAGATAGGGGTCGCCAGCAGGCCCGTGCGGCGGATCACTCCGACGCCGGTGAGCTCACCGTTGCCGTTGAGGGTGAAGTCGGCGGCGAACAACCGCTCCTGCGCCAGATCGCCATCGTGGGGCAGGATCGCGGTTACGCCAGTGCGCACCGGGCCCTCTCCTGCCTGCAACGGGCCGTCACCGCGGATCACGGTGGCGTGACCGACGGACACGCCGGCAACGTCGGTAATGGCGTTGAACTCACCGGTTGGTAGAATGCCAATCGCGATGCCGAGTTCTCGAAGGCGCACGCGCTCCGGCCGGACCGACAGCGACGCAGCGGCGGGGCGCACGAGACCGCCTGCACCCGCTACCGCCAGCCCGGCCAGCCCCAATCCCGAGCGCAGGAAGTCGCGGCGATCAATAGTGTCGGGATCGCGTCGCACGAATCGCCGGCTCAAAGCGCGGAGGCGATAATCGCGCCAAGTTCGGCCGAGGTCATGGAGCCGCCCAAATCAGGCGTCGCGTTAGCGGGCTCGGCCATCACCCGGCGCACCGCGTCGCGGATCCGCCGGCCACCGGCAGCGGCGGTTTCGTCTCCGCGACGCTGTCCCAGCCAGTCCAGCATCATGGCCGCCGACAGGATCATGGCCACCGGGTTCGCGATGCCGCGGCCGGCGATGTCGGGAGCCGTACCGTGGGAGGGCTGGAAGACCGCCGCATCCGGTCCGATATCGGCGGATGGCGCCATGCCCATGCCCCCCACCAACCCTGCCGCCATGTCGGAAAGGATGTCGCCATACATGTTCTCAGCGACGAGGACGTCGAACGTCTGCGGCCGCTGAACGAGGTAAAGCGCCACCGCGTCAACGTAGGCATGCTCCTTTTCGACCTCCGGGTAACCCGCAGACACTTCGTCGAAGATGCGCCGGAAGAAGGCCATCGAGCGGAAGATGTTGGCCTTGTCGACGCAGGTTACCCGCATTGCTGCATCGCGCCCCGTGGCGCGGCGTCCGACCGCCCGCTCGACAGCCAGCTCGAAGGCAAAGCGGACAACCCGTTCGGTACCGGTGCGGGTTATCACCATCGAGTCCACCGCCACTTCGCCGTGCAGCTCGATGCCGCCGTTCATCGAGGCGAACAGTCCCTCCACATTCTCGCGCAGAATCACGAAGTCGATCTCTCCGGGGCCCGTGTTCTTAAGCGGGGTGTGCCCGCTAGCGAACAGGTAGATCGGGCGCACGCCGGCGTAGAGATCGAGCTTGAACCGCAGGTCAACCTGGGGACGCATCTCGGTGCCGTCCGGCCAACGCACATGTGGCAGTCCCATCGCCCCGAGCAGCACTGCGTCCGCCTCTCGGCAGCCGGCCAGCGTCGCGTCCGGGAGGGGGGCGCCCTGCTCGAGAAAACAGCCCGCTCCGCACGGATACTCGGCGTAGGACAGCGCTGGTCCGCCATCCCTGGCCAGCGCATCGAGCACAACCAGCGACTGGTCGACTACCTCCGGTCCCACCCCGTCCCCCTTGACCACGGCGATCTGATAAGGTTGCAACGGCATCACTCAGCTCAGCTCCAGAGGCGATCGCTGGACCGCTCTGTGTCCCATTCCGGCGTCGGCGCGAACGGCTCCGTTTGGCCGTCGGCGAGATGGGCGCGCAGCACCTCTTCCTCGAGGTCAGCGAACCCGAGTCCAGGCCCCTCCGGTACCCGGATATGACCGTCCTCGATCAGCGGCACCGGCAGACCTGTGACCAGCGAACTCCAATCCTCCAGATCGTCTACCGAGTGGTTCTCCAGAACCATGAAATTCTCGGTCGCCGCGGCACAGTGCACATTCGCCAGGGCAGCGATGGGTGACATCGCCATGTGCAGAGCCATGGCCACACCCCGCCGCTGGGCTGCGTCACCGATCTTTTTCGTTTCCAGGATACCGCCGGCGGTGGCCAGGTCCGGATGCACGACGGCGACGGCGCGCCTCTCCAGCAGGGGCGCAAAACCCTCGGCGAGATATATGTCCTCACCCGTGCAGACCGGCGTGTCGACCGCGGCACTCAAGCGCTGGTACTGGTCGGTGAACTGCCACGGAATCATGTCTTCGTACCAGGCAAGCGCGAACTGGTCGAGCGCCTTGCCGAGGCGGATACAGGACTCGACACCGAGATGGCCGAAGTGGTCGATGGCGAGGGGTATCTCGTACCCGATTTCGGACCGCACATCGGCTACGTACTGGCAGAGCCGGTCGATGCCGCCATCGGTGATCTGAATGCCTGCGAAGGGGTGCATAACGTCGCGCCCGGCCCGCATGCCGGGCGGGGCGATCACCGCGTCGTCGACCCCATCCAACAGGCCGATACCCACGTCCATCTTGAGAAAGCCGAAGCCGGCCTCCATCCGCTGCCGCAGGCGCCGCCCCATCACCTTGCCGTCCGATTCGCCCGGCGTATCGCAGTAGCAGAGGATGCGATCGCGGAACTTGCCTCCCGCCAGCTGATAGGCCGGCACACCGTAGGCCTTACCGGCCAGATCCATCAGCGCCATCTCCACGGCGCTCACGCCGCCCCCCTGCCGGCCGTGATGGCCGAACTGCACGATCCGGCGGAACAGACGATCCACGTCACACGGGTTCTCGCCCAACAGCCGGCTCTTCAGCAACAGCGCGAAACTCGCACTGGCACCGTCGCGCACCTCCCCGAAGCCATTGATACCCTGGTTCGTGTCCAGCCGCAAGAGGACCGAATTGAAAGGCATGCCGGTAATGCGCGCCACCCGCATGTCGGTGATCCGCAGCTGTGACGGTTTCGAATGGCTGTTCATTGTCGACAGGAGCTGAATCGGAGCTGGAGTTTCGCCGAAGTCCCGGAAACACGGCCCGGCCCCCATGCCTGTCAAGAGATCGGACCTTGTTGTGCCATTTCTCGGACTGGGGTTAATTATGAATAGTGGCTGGCACCTCGGCCGCGCGATCACGACCGCCCAGGGCACCGCGTTGCCAAGGAGATTCCCGTGAAGATTCTGATCATCGACGAGGAGAAGGCGTTCGGCGACTACCTGACCCAGGTGGCCCGGACCCGAGGATTCGACGACATCCAGACCATGGCCAGGATCCAGAGCCTGGGCCTGGCGCCCGTCGCCGGTCGCCAGTAGCCGCCACCCCTCCGGTCGTCAACCATCGCCCATGTCTGAGCTGTTCGACTTCGAGCCCGTGGTCACCGCCATCGCGCAACGGGATGACCTGCTCACGCTCGCCGCCCCTCTCTCAATTGACCGCATCGAGGACAAGTGCTTGCTGGTCGAGGGCGACCTCGATCACGACAGGTGGTCGAGGCTGCTGCTGCGCGCCGACAACGCCATTGTAGTGCGCGGCTCGATCACCTCGTCCGAGGATGCCCGCAATGCGTCCGAGGATGCCTGCTCACAACTCGAGAGCGCCGGCGACACGGTGGTCACCGGATCGGCTTGCGGCTTTCGGATCAAGGCCGCCACGGTGCGCGTGGCCGGACGCATCGAGAACTGCAACCTGGTCGCTACCGGCGACGTCGTAATCGGCGACGAGCTACTGGAGTCGCAGGTGGTTACCGGCGACTACCAGACGCACAGGCAGACCCTGGAGTCCCTCAGCCGCGCCCGCGAGCGCCTTCTAAAGGAACAGAATCCGCTGCAGCGCCAGCTGATCCGGAACGAGAAGCGGATGGACAAGGCCTGCACGGTGACGCCGCTCGACTTCGCCGTCGGCAAAATTGTCAGTCAGGTAGGCGACCGCATGCGCATCGATCTGACTTCGTTCTATAAGTCGGTTACCGACCGGCCGAACACCGACATTGAGCGGTCGCTGCAGGAGTTCTTCACCAAGGGGATCGTCGGCTTCATCGCCCGCGCCAACCAGAAGTACCTGAGCAACAACCCTGCCCGCAAGAATATCTTCGTGCAGTTGATCAAGGAACTGCGGGCGCTGTTCTTACTGGAGCACCAGGTTCAGATGAACACCAACCAGCTCAGCGATATCCAACAGACCATGGGACAGCTGCTGAGCAAGTTCAATTCCCAGGACACCTGCGTCCACCTGCGCGGCGCGTTGGGTCCCAACACTGAGCTCCGATTCCTGCGCCCCAGTGCCGTCCACGACGGCGATTTTCAACTGCAGTTCGAGGAAGGGGCAGCTAGTCTGGCCACCATGGCAAAGGAGACCGACGACCTCACCGTGGTGACAACGGGTGCGAGCGGCGAGTCCGAGAGCCGCACTGTGCCCAGCAGCGAGCTTGCCAACATCACCGTTCGCGTCCAGGGCGGCGAGGTTACCTGGACTCCGATCCGCTAGTTCCCACCGGCGTCCGCGTTGCGCATCATCACCGGCTCCCTCAAGGGACGCACGATCCCCTTCACCGCTCGCAAAGGCTCCGTGCGCCTGACCGGAGCGATGCTCAAGGAGGCGGTTTTCGCCATGTTGGGTCCCGCGCTAGCGGAGAGCACGTTCGTCGACTTCTGCGCCGGCAGCGGCCAGATGGGTTTCGAGGCGAGCAGCCGGGGGGCCGCCGTCCTGTTCAACGAACCGGACCGGCGGCGTTTCGGGCAGATCAAGTCGCTGGTGCGGCAGTGGAGACTCGCCGACGTCGAGCTCTTCAGCGAGAAGGCACAGGTCCTGATGGACCGGCTGGCAGAGGAGAACCGGACCTTCGACACCATCTACCTCGACCCCCCTTACGACGCGACCTTCGAGAAGGGCCCGCTCTCCCTCGCGCTGATCGAGAAGCTCGGCGCATTGGGCCTGCTGGCTGCCGACGGCCGGCTGTTCGCGCAGGTGCAGAAGCGCCTGGAGCTACCATCGGAAGCCGGCGAGCTAGAGTTGCTGCGGCAGCGGCACTACGGCGACACCGTGCTGGGCATTTACGCGCCGCGACCGGGAGACGGGTGAGGCGATGACGGCCCGCTTCCGCCCCTGTATCGACCTACACGAGGGCGCGGTCGTCCAGCTGGTCGGCGCTTCCCTCGATGGAGGCGGATCCCCCGTGGTCAATTTCGAGTCGGGGAAGTCAGCCGCCGACTACGCCCGGCTCTACATGGAGGACGGTCTCCACGGCGGCCACGTCATCATGCTAGGGCCAGGCAACGAAGCGGCCGCCGCCGCCGCGCTTGCCGCCTTCCCGGGCGGCATGCACGTGGGTGGCGGCATCACCCCGGAGAACGCCGCCAACTGGTTGGAACGGGGCGCCGGCGCCGTCGTCGTAACCTCCTACGTGTTCCGCGACGGCCAGCTGCACCGCGACAATCTCGACCGGATGGTAGCGGCCGCCGGGCGCGACCGCCTCGTCGTCGACCTGAGCTGCGCCCGCGCAGAAGACGGTCGCTACGTCGTAGCCACCGATCGTTGGCGGCGCCTCACCGACTACACCATCGAACGCGACAACCTCGAGGAGCTGGCGGTCAGTTGCAGCGAGTTCCTCATTCACGCGACAGCGCAGGAGGGACTGCAGCAGGGGATCGACGAGGACCTGGTGCGCCTCCTCGGCGACATCGCCCCCATCCCCACCACCTACGCCGGCGGCATCCGCAGCCTGAAAGATGTGGAGCGGGTAGCCCGGCTCGGCCAGGGACGGCTGGACTACACCATCGGCAGCGCCCTCGATCTGTTCGGCGGCGCGGGCGTGCGCTACCGCGAGCTAATCACCTACGAGCGCGGCGGCGGCCACAACGATCGCGACTGAGCCACCGAACCGGTCACTTGAGGTAATAGTTGACGGCGGTGAAGCTGATGATCACCCAGATCGACAGCAGCAGCCCGATCTCGCTCCGCATGGACATCCGCTCCTGGCCGCGGGCGGCCATCGCCAGATGCAGCACCCCGAAGGCCAGCGGAATCAGCAGCAGCGCATTTGCGTTGGCGCCGAGCAGGAGCAGTGCCAGCGGCTTCTCAGCGAGCACCAGCGTGGCGCCGAGCCAGGAAAGCGGAAAGGCGATCTGCAGCAGTCGAATCGTCTTCAGGCGGCGGGCGCCGTCCTCCAGCGCACCGACGCCGACCTGCCGCAGGAAGTCGACGGTTATACGTCCGGAACTGGCGGTGAACACGACTAGAGTCGAGAACAGGGTGCAGAAACCGCCGAACATGAAAAGGTAATAGGCCCAGTCGCCGATCGTCTCGGTGAATATCAGCGACACCTGCTCGACCACCTTCATACCCTGAGGCACCACATTCAGCTGGTTGAGCACCGACGCCCCGAGCAGATAATAGGCGCAGGTGATCGCGGTCGCGATTCCCGTGCAAACTAGGGCATCGACATAGAGCACTCGCATCCATCCTCGGTAGCGTTGGCGCCAAGCGTCCGAGCCGTCGTCCTTGCCGACGAAATCGGTGTAGCCCTTCTCGCTAATCCAGTACGGGTACATGAACAGCTCTACTGCCGTAGCCCCCACCGATCCCATCACGGCCAGCGCGACGAATGCCCCTTCGGCTGGCAGGGCCAGGCGAAAGCCAGACGCCAGCTCAGCGCCACCTACCGCGTAGGGTGTTGTCTGCAGGAACAGCACCGACCCTATGACAATGAGGCTGAAGGTAGCCACCAGCCCGGTGACCAGCTTCTCCAGGTCATCGTAGAGACCGCGGTAGAGCAGCACCGACATAAACAGGAAGATGAGCACCGCCCAGAGGTTTGTTGGCAGACCGGGTACCACGGTGATCATCAGGCCGGTGACCGCGTCGTAGATTCCGATCAGCGCGATCATGACCGAGAAGTAGCCGATCACGCAGAGCCAGGCGATCCATGAAGTACCCAGCAGGCGGAACCCAGCCACCTGGTCCAACACCTGGATCGTGCTGCGGCCGTGCAGCAGACACTGGCGGCCGAGCTCGACCTGCAGGAAGAACTTCACCACACAGGCTAGGATGACACCCCAGAGGAAGACGTAACCCGCCTCGGCGCCCATCCTGGTAGTCACCAGCAGTTCCCCCGAGCCAACCACCGACCCGGAAACCACCACCCCGGGACCGATGTTGCGCAGCAATCCGCTCGCCCCCGCCGGAGCCGGACGAACACCCCGTTTCTCTGTGCCACTCATATTCACCTCGCTGCTCAGGCGCGGAAATCTAAACAATCGGCCAGCCCATGTCAGGCGGCGGCGGCGCCTTTTCAGCCGCTCGCGGAAAGTTCCTGAAAGGCTGTAACTACATATCCCACTTGCCCCTTACAAGGTTCAATGTCAGGCTCGAATTGCCAATTTCCGCCGCTACTGGACTAGGTCGAATGGCCGCACAAAAGAGTATCGCAACTACGGGAGTCGAAAGCGCGCCGCCGGCTGAGAAATGTTTTCGCGGAGGGGGTAAATAGGAACTGGTGCAAGGACCGAGGATCTCAAGCCCGACCGCAACAAGCTGCAGCCGCCCCTCGAAGAGGGGCTGGCCAAGCAGCGGGAGCTGGAGGAGAGCAACTAGGAGACCAAGGCCGAGGTCCTTAAGAAGAAGGTCAAGGCGCTACTGGAGAAGACGTCGTCTACACAAGGTCCTCGGGGGCGTGCAGGCAGCCAGCGGCCTCAGCCGAGCACCCGCACGAAAATATGGCTGGCCACTTCCAGACCCATCGAGCGCTCTTGACCTTCGTCGATCCGTAGCTTCAGCGGACCGTTGAACGGCGCCCGGTCCTGCACCAGCATCTCCATTCCCAGCTTCAGCCCCAGCTTGTCGACGTAGCGCAACAGCTCGGGATCGCTGTCGCTCACCTGCTGGATCACCGCCCGCTGCCCTGGCTCGAGCTTGGACAATGGCAGGTGATTTTGATGGTTGACCACCCCCTTGAAAGAGGGTATTGGGGCGCCGTGGGGGTCGATGGTGGGGAAGCCGAGCGCCTCGTCGATGCGCTGCTCGAATTCCTCCGAGATGACGTGCTCGAGCTTTTCCGCCTCGGCGTCCACCAGGTCCCAGCTGTAGCCGAGGGCTTCGGCGAGATACAGCTCGATCAGGCGGTGATGACGGAGAATCTCAAGGGCAATTTTCTCCCCTGCCTCGGTCAGAGTCACGCCGCGGTAGGGGGTGTGCTCGACCAGCTGGATCTCCGACAGCTTCTTGATCATGTTCGTGGCCGAAGGTGCCGCGATCTCCATCTCTTCGGCGATCAGGGAGTTGGTTACCGCCCCCTCTTCATGCCGTTCCTTCTGCAGCTTGTAGATCACCTTCAGGTAATCCTGCATCGCCTGACTGATCATCCCACTCCCTTCACCCGCACGTCCAGGCGCGACGTCCACTGCAGCCACCTGCATCCTGAGGTGCGATCACAAAGCCCCGACACGGAAAGATTAGCCACGGGCAGAAATATTGGGACCGGGGCGCAGGTGTCAAGAATCGACCGTACCGCGCGCCGGGGACTTGATCTCCGAATCGCCACTTCACATGTTCATCTGAGTAGCAGTTCATACGACAGTCTACCGCCGCGATCATGGGCTCGGATTCGACAGCAGTTGCAACAGATATCACCGACCGGACCCCATGCGGCCATCTCGTGCCGGACAAGGTGCGGGCCGCGCGCTGCGAGATGCCCGACGTCGCCACCCTGGGCGATTTGGCCGAAACCTCCAAAGTTCTCAGCCACCCGACGCGCCTGAAGATCATCCATGCCCTGTTCCGCAACGAGCTCTGCGTCGACGACTTGGCGACCCTCCTGGATTCGACCGAATCGGCTGTCAGCCACCAGCGCCGGCTACTCAGAGGTATGCGCCTTGTGAAGTGCCGGCGTGCCGGCAAGCTGGCCTTCTACAGTCTGGACCAAGAGCACGTGCACCTGCTCTTCGAGGCCGGGCTCCAGCACATGCGGGAGTAACCGAACCGTGACGATCTCCTCCCGGACCTCCCAGGGAGCGGCGACGACGGTGTCCCGTTTCGCCGTCGCCGATATGGAGTGTGCCGGCTGCGTCGCCAAGGTGGAGGAGGCGATCGCCAGGGTGGACGGCATCAGCACCGTCACCACCAGCCTGGTCGCCCGCAGAGTCGCAGTGCAGCATCACAAGTCGGTTACGCGGCAGACCATCGGCGCGGCCATCAGCGCGGCCGGATTCACGCCGGGCGAAACCGAGACCACCAGCTCCTACTGGACCAGCAGCAGCTGGTGGCGCAGCCGCGACCGACTATGCACGCTCGTTTCGGGAATCTTCTTCGCCGCCGGACTGGCTGCCGCGGCGTACGAGCCGGCGAACCCGGCGCGCTTCATCTGGGAGGGGATTGCCGGCTGGTCGGCCTGGCTCCTACTGTTGGCCGCGGTGGCTGGCGGTCTGAACTTCTTCGGCAAGGGCCTGCTGGCGCTGCAGCGCCTTTCCCTCGACATGAATTTCCTGATGACGGTGGCCATTCTCGGGGCCGTCATTATAGGGGAATATGCCGAGGCCGCCGCGATCGCCTTCCTGTTCTCCACGGCGGAGCGGCTCGAGGAGTTCGCCGTCGACCGCGCCCGCCATTCGCTCAAAGCACTGATGGACCTGGCTCCCGACACCGCGACGGTAAGGCGCGACGGGCGGGAGCTGGAGGTGGCGGCCGCCGACGTCGTCGCCGGCGACCTCATCCTCGTGCGACCGGGCTCCCGCATTCCGGTCGATGCCAAGGTCGTGGAGGGCGGCTCTCACGTCGACCAGGCAGCCATCACTGGGGAGTCGATGCCCGTCTACAAGCAATTCGGCACCAAGCTGTTCGCCGGCTGCATCAACGGCGAGGGCTACCTGGAGGCCCTGGCCGAGCGCAAAGCTTCCGACAGCACGCTCAACCGCATCATCCACATGGTCGAGCAGGCCGAAGAACACCGGGCACCCAGCGAGCATTTCGTCCGCCGTTTCGCCCGCATCTACACGCCCGTCATCACTGCCATCGCCGGCTTTGTCGTCCTTGTCCCACCCCTGCTCTTCGGTGCCGACTTTCTCGACTGGTTCGTCCGCGGACTAACACTTCTGGTGATCGCCTGTCCCTGCGCCCTCGTCATCTCGACGCCGGTGGCGGTGATCAGCGCCATCACCAGCGCTGCCCGCCACGGAGTGTTGCTCAAGGGCGGTAACCACCTCGAGGTCCTCGGTCAGGTGCGCGCCATCGCCTTCGACAAGACTGGGACCTTAACCGAAGGGCGGCTGCAAGTCACCGACGTCCTCTCCTTCGACGGGCAACTGCCGGCACGCATCCTCGAGCTCGCCGCGGCGTTGGAGCAGCGCGCCCACCACCCCGTCGGCCAGGCGATCGTCGACCACGCCGCCCGACAATCCGACGGAACCGGGATCCCCACCGTCGTCGACTTCGTCACCTTGCCCGGTCTCGGCGTGCGCGGCAGGATCGCTGGTGATGTCTACACCGTGGGTCGCAGCGATCTGTTCGCCGCCGCCGACCGCGAGCTGGTCGCCCTGCACGAAAGCCGCGGCAGGACTACGGTGCTGGTCGGGAGGGGAAAAGAGCCAATCGGACTGATCGCCCTGGCCGACACGGTGCGCCCCGGGGCCAGGGAGGCCATTGCCTCTCTGCGCCAACAGGGGTTCTCCCACATCATGATGCTGACCGGAGACCACGAAGCGACGGCCGGGGCCATCGCCGGGCAGCTCGGCATCGACGACTGGCGGTCGGGCCTGCTCCCGAACGAGAAGGTATCAGCAGTCGTTGAGCTGCGTCACCGGCACGGTGCCGTAGCCATGGTCGGCGACGGCGTCAACGACGCTCCGGCGCTTGCCGCCGCCGACGTCGGGATTGCGATGGGTGCCGCCGGCAGCGATGCGGCCCTGGAGACGGCCGACGTGGCGCTGATGGCCGACGACGTCGGGAAGCTGCCCTACCTGTTCCGGTTGTCCCGCCGTTCCCGCCGGGTCATCCGTCAGAACGTGTCGCTGTCGATCGTCGTCAAGCTAGCGCTGGTGGCCGGGGTAGTACCAGGGGCCGTGAGCCTTATCGTGGCGGTCCTGCTGGGGGACGTCGGCACGTCGTTGCTAGTGACCGGCAACGCGACACGCCTAGCCGCGGCCGGGCGCGACTAGTGCGCCGTTAAGAAACCAACATAACCTTGTATTTCGCCGTCGAGGCTCCTTCCTTAACAGCGCACTAGGTCGTCAAAGGCGCTTGGCCCTGCCGTTGGAGCGAACCTTGTTGACCGCCTCCCGCTTCTCCTCCAGGTCGGGAATCAGCCCACTGAACTGCTCGCACAGCAACTCGAGCCGATTCTGCTCGCTGCGCGACTCGAGTAACTGCTGCTTGAACTCCAGCGGCAGGTCGATACCGCGGGTCAGCCCGAACGAGTCGTCGGGGACGTCGCGCTCCTCCAGCGACCAGCCAGGCTCTCCCATCAACTCGAAGAACCGCGCGCGGCCGCTCAAAGCCCGCTGCCTCAGCTCGGGCTTAACCTGCTCGGGTTCGTCTTCGAAAAACTCGACGGTGGCGGTGAGATACGTCAGGTCCTGGTAGACCTCGATCACCCGGTAGCGGCGCCTGCCGACCGTGAGAATGTCGAGGCGCCCGTCGTCGTAATCGTGCGTGATGCGGGTGATCTCGACAGCGCAGCCGACGTTGCTGACCTCGTTGCCGCGGCTCGCCGAGATCCCGAAGACCGATTCGCTCTCGCGACAGAAGGCGATCATCGCCTTGTACCGTTCTTCGAAGATGTGCAGCGGCCGCAGTTCGCCCGGCAGAACGACAAGCGACAGCGGGAAAATCGGTATGACAGGTTTGTCCGGCATGGATTCCGTTGCGGGCTGAGCCGACCTAGGCTAACGTAGGCAAATGGACGAGAGCATCTTCGGACCCGTATCAGACGAGGCCATCGCCCGCGAGCGCAACCGGGCGCGAGAGCTGCGCCGCAGCCAGTGGTGGAAGAACCAGCTCGGCCGCTGCCGCTGCCACTACTGCGAGGGGGCCTTCCATCCCGGCGAGCTGACCATGGACCACGTCGTTCCCGTGATCCGCGGTGGCAGGAGCAGCCGCTCCAATGTCGTCCCCTGCTGCAAGGAGTGCAACAACAAGAAGAAGCACCTCCTGCCAGTCGAGTGGGAGGCCTATCTGAACGGGCTCGACCCCGCCCCGCCCTAGTGGTACTGTTCGAGTAGCTCCAGAGCCACCTTCACCTCGGCGGCGACTTCCTCCGGCACCCGCGGGTTGAACGGCCCGCCCTCTCCACCTGCTACATCTTCGAACCGACCCAGGTGAATGGCCTCCACGACGGCAGAGTAGTTGTACATTCGGCTGTCACGGAAGCGGATGTCTTCCAACGGCGCGATGTGGGCTTCGATCTGCCGCGAGGCTTCGTAGTCGCCGCGTCGCTGGGCGTTGTTCATCTTATCGGAGGCCCGCGCTACCACCAGGTTGATCCCCGACGTGTGTCCGGTGGTCCCCTTTTCAGCCGGCTCCGTACAACGGTCACCGATACCCCAGATCACCATGCCGCTGTCCCCGTCGACGCCTTCGACTGCCGGCGTCACATCCGCCTCGTCGGTGCCGATCTTCACACCGATAACATACGGTGACTCGTTGATCAGTCTGATCGCCACCTCCAACTCCGCCTTGTTGCGCAGGTAGTAGATGAACCTGGCGTTGCAGCTAACCCCGTATTTCTCCGCGAACTGAATGTAGAGCTCGTACAAGCCCTGGGAGTTCTGGACACCGGTGAGGGGCATCAGGAGGTAGACGTCGGGCGGAAAGCGCAGCTTCGACTGCGCCTCGACCAGATTGCCGGCGTCACCTATAGGGTTTGGGACGATGCCCGAGATCAGCACCCCTTCGCCGGCCAGGTGGCTGCCAGTGAAGTCCATCAACTTGACCTGGTCCTCCCTGCTGATGTGGTGGATCAGGCTGGTGCCGGCAATGGTAACGACCCGGCGGCGGTCGCCCTCCAGGTGATTGTTCTCCATCAGGTACGTCAGGTTCTTCGCGTGCGCCTCGTAGTCGATCTCGTGATCGCCCCTGAATGGCACGATGGGGACGGAGACCACGGAGTTGAGTTGTTCCATCAGATCGGGGGTGCTCAGAGACATGGAAGACTCCGGGTAATTTTGTTGGCACGGCGACCGCAGACTGTAACCCCAGCGGCCAACATCTGTTAGAGCGAAACGGAGAGCAAGCGTAGAGAGATCGGAGGGCCCTGTCAACAAACCGGCCGCGAGCCGCCCGCCCCCCTGACACCAAACACATCCATCGGCCGCGAAGGGCGTCCGTCGACAATCCACTCGGCAATCAGCCGACCGGTCAGCGGACCGAGCAGAATGCCATTCTTGTAGTGGCCGGTGGCGGCGAAAACCCGATCCGCGCCGGGCAACGGCCCGATCATCGGACGCCCGCCCCGGGGCTTAGGACGCAGGCCGGCCCGCTGACCCTGTGGCTGCGGCGGCGTCGCAAACACCTGCCGCCAGTAGCCGTGAAAAACGTCCATAGCGCCGGCGGTCGTTGCCGCGTCGAAGCCGGTTTCTTCGATGGTGGAACCCACGATCACCGCGCCAGAGACGGCGACCGACTGCAGCCCACCGCCGCGGACCACGTGTGCCGCAGCACCGGCGGAGGCGAACCTGCCGTGTTGTCCGCGCACCGGACGGACCCCGATATCGTACCCGAAACGAGCGCCCAGCTCGCCGCTCCAGCTACCGGCTGCCAGCACCAGGAAATCGGCGCGACGGCGACCGCGGCTGGTCTGCAGATCGATCCCATTGGCGGCTTCGAGCAGAGAGTGCGCGACCTCCCGCTGGTGCACGCGCCCACCACTGGCGGCGATCCCGGCACGCAGCCCCGCGGCCAGGCCTTCCGGATCCACCCGGTGATCGTCCGGGAAGTAGAGGCCGCTACGCACTCGGTCATTGATCTGCGGCTCGAGTGCGCGCACCTGGGATCCGTCGAGCCACTCGACCTGACAGCCGCGTGACAGATTGAACCGCCGACTGGCTTCGGCCTCCTCCTCTTCCACCTCGGAGAAGCAAAGGTCCATACCGCCGAGCGGCCGCCAGCCTATGTCGACGCCGACCTCGTGCCGCAACCGATCGGCGAGTTCCTCGAACCCGCGATGGCCGTCCCGGTAGAGCCGCGCGTACGGACTGTCGCCGCCGTTGCTGTGAGTGAGGACGCCGAGCGCGGCACGAGAGGTGGCGCTCGGTCCGTCGCCGGCGTCGATCAGATCGACACGCCCGCCCCTGCCCACCAGGTGGTAGGCCACCGACAGGCCGACGATACCGCCGCCGACGACGATGACGGCGGGCCCGGTCATACTCCGGATTTCAGACTGGGAGCTGGGTGAATCGCGGTCGCAGCCTCACTGGTGCGGCAATGACACCGCGACATCGGCGAATGGGAAGGGGATGACGTCGACAGATACCAGATCGCCGTAACGGGCAGCCACCGTGGCACCGACGTCGAGAGCAGACTGCACGGCACCGATGCTGCCACGCACGACGCTCGCGGTCAAAAAGTAACCGACCTTGAAGTTGCCTTCGAACCGGACCGGGGCCGCCTTCAACATCTCGTCCACCGCCTTGACGACCCCGACTGTACTCCGGGTCTCGATCAGTCCCATAGCTTCGCCGCTGCCTCCGACAGCCGGGGCCTGCACCCCGCAGAAGCAGGCGACGGCGTCCACGTCCGGCCGCGAGACCAGGTGTGTGCCGCTGAGCTCGCCGACGCGCTCCGTCGCCACGGTGCCGGCTTCGAGGGCCACCTTCACGTCGTCCAGCGGCCCGGTCGTGAAGGTGGCGATGCGGCCACCGCTAGCTACCGCGAAGCGCCGGATCGCGACGCTGCCGGCTTTGCTCATCGCATCAGCCGCAGCTACCGCACCGACATAGCCGGTCGATTCCAGCACCCCGAGCGCCCCCGTCGCGTCTGCGACCGCGGCATCCCGTGCGGGCATGAGGGCGAAGGTGTCGGGGCTGGGTTGGGGCAGCACCAGGTCGGCTATGACTGGTCCGGCGGCGGCCGCCGCGACAGCTCCGGCTGCCACCGACTCGCGCACCGCGGCGACGTCGCCGACCACGGCCACGTGCGCAAGGCCCCCGCCGATGAAGGCCCAGCCCGCGAGCTGCACCGGCGCGGCCTTCGCCAGGGCGTCGGCGGCGGCGACCAGGGGCGCCAGGCCCTGGGTCTCGAGCATGCCGATCGCACGTTCATCGTTCGACGCCGGCATCGCGGCGTTGTGCGGCATCGCCGCCAGGGGCGCCGCCGCCGGCCGTGCGATCACCTGGCTCGTTATCAGCTCGCCGTGAGCCGCCGCCGCCCGCTCGCCGACCTGCAGCGCCGTCTGCACCGCGGCAACCTCCCCCTCCACCACTGCGGTGATCCAACCCGCACCGATCTGGTGCCGGCCGCAGAGGCGTACATCCGCCGCCTTCTGCATGGCGTCGGCCGCAGCGACGAGGGCGAGCATGCCCCGGGTTTCGATTATCCCCGCAGCCTTCATCAGCTCTCTCTCCCGCTCGCGAAGGCGCCGACTACCTGCTGGTGCGGCTGGGGAATCATCGTCGCCACCAGCAGGCTCTCGCCGTCGGAGAGCTGCTCGCGGGCCGTGGCCAGCGCCTCGTGCACCGCTGAGACCTCACCCTGAATCACGGTGCACACCAGTCGGTTCTGCACCGAGAGAACGTTGCGCACCACCACGCGCGCCGCCTTGGCCATGGCGTCGGCATTGGTGACCTGAATGCCGTACCCCTGCGTCTCGATCAGGCCGAGCGCACCGTCCGCCACAGCGCCGCCATCACCGTCAATTGCCACGGTGATATGCCTGAGACTGTCCGGCTCGGGCTGTGTCATCGCCGCAGCCACCACGTGCTCCCGCACCTCCCGAGCTGCCTCCTGGCCCCGTTGCAGGCTCGCATCCACGTCGGCCGTAGACCCGGAGAAGAACAGCGTCGTGAATCCGCCGATCGAGTCCCAGCCGAGTAGCTGCACGTCGGCTGTCTTCACCACCGCATCGGCAGCCACTATCAGGCTGGCCACCCCTTCAACTTCTATCATCCCGATCGCCAACTGCGCCATCACGCTCCCAATCGCTCGAGGATCTGCGCCGTGATCTGCTGCACCAGGTGATCCGTTCCGCCGGCCGCGCTGGCGGCGCGCTCCCTGGCCGTGTGCCGATTGCAACCGCTGCAGCCGCAGTTAGGCTCGCCCCTGTCGATCAGTTTCTGCACCGGGCACTCGGTGCAGGAGGCCGGCTCGACGTAGCCGGACCCAAACTCCTCGCCGCCAGCGCACCCGTAACAGGCGTCCGGCTCGGCACAGGTACCGGTCTGGATGAGCGCGGTCTCCGAGGCGACATCGCCGCTGGCTCCGGCGGGTACCTGGCCGCGAGTCAGCTGCAGCCGCTGGCGGCGAACGAAATCCCAACCGGTCGGAGTGACCACCGCGTTGTCCGGGATGCGGATCTCCCCCTGTCCCCGATGGTGCCGTTGCAGCGTGGCCTCGGTGATGACCGCTTCGCCGATGTAGAGCACCGCAGCCAAGGTCAATCCGACCGCGCCGCCTACAGCACTTTCTCGCCGAGCGCTTCGACAGGCCTCGGAATGACGTGGGCGCTGCGCAGCTCGCCGAGCCGCTGCGCCGCCTGCGAGCCGGCGTCGACCGCCGCCTTGACCGCGGCCACTTCCCCCTCGACCATCACCGCTACCAGGCCCGAGCCCACCCGCTTCTGGCCGGCGAAGGAGACATCGGCCGTCTTGAGCATGGCGTCGAGGGCCTCGACGTTGCAGACCAAACCGCGGGTTTCGATGATTCCCAGTGCTTTCATGATTAGCTCCCTCACTCCCTCTCAGTTCAGGTACAGCGCGAGGACGGCGGCGCTGGGACGGGGGATGACGTGCTGGGCGACCAGCTCGCCCACCCGGGCGGAAGAGTCCGCTCCCGCGCTGACAGCGGCCATCACCGAGCCGACGTCGCCGCTAACCAGCACGGCGATGAAGCCGCCGCCGATCTCGATTACCGTCTCCACCTCGACGTCGGCCGCCTTGCTCATCGCGTCGCTGGCTTCAATCGCCCCGGTCGAACCCTTGGTCTCGAGGATGCCCAGTGCCCGCACCTGAGGTGCGGAGTCATCAACAGCACCGCGCGGCAGGACCGCTCCCAGGTCGCCGTGAGGCCTTGGGATGACATGAACGCTGTGCACTTCCCCAACCTGCGAGGCGGCCTGCGCGCCGGCATCGACGGCCGCCTTAACGGCGGCCACGTCTCCCTCGCAGAAGACGGCTACGAGGCCGGCGCCGATCTTGTCCCAGCCCAGCAGGGAGACGTTGGCCGCCTTGCTCATCGCATCGCCGGCTTCGATCAGGCCGGCAATGCCAACAGTCTCCACCATTCCGATTGCTTCCGCCATGCTCTGTTCCTCCTCTACATTTACATTCGCTACTTCTTCAGGTAGACCTTGGTGGCGTTGATCAGGTCCACGCCGTTGCCCTCGTCGGTATCGAGGTGGACCTCCAACCGCTCGCTGGAACTGACGCGGCAGATCACGCCGCCGAGGACGCCGCCCTGCTCGCTATCCACGACCAGCTGCATCCGGTCACCGGCGGCGACACCATAGAATTCGGCCTCGGCCGGGCTCATGTGCACGTGCCGCGCCGCGCGAATCACGCCTGCCTGCAGCTCGAACCCGCCGGAGGGCCCGACCAGGTAACATCCCGGCGTCTCGCGGTGGTCACCGCTTAGCCGGACCGGCGCCTCGATACCGAGAAAGCGCGCGTCGGTGTGCGCCAACTCCACCTGGCAGTAGTCGCGCACGGGACCCAGAATGCGCAGGGTGGCCAGCATCTGCTTGCGCGGACCAAATATGGTCACGGTCTGCTTCGACGCGAACGCCCCCTCCTGGTAGAGCTCCTTCTGCACGGTCAGCTCGGCCCCGGGTCCGAAGAGGATGCGCAGCGCATCCTCGTTGAGATGGGCATGCCGGGCCGAAATGTTGACCACGAGCCGGGGCGCTGCCGGCCGCAGGTCGCTGCGCAGCTGGGCGGCCGGCAGCGTCTCCAGCAGCGTTTGCCGCACCACCTCCTCGATCTGGCTTCGACTCCAGGCTGGACCCACGCTGCTCATTGCGCCACCACCCGACTAGCGCAGCTCCAGGGCACCCGTCGTCGACTGCAGCGAGTCGACGATGCCGACGATCACCGCGTCGGTAGGCACCTCGTGCATATCCTGAACCGTGCGCGTTGCGTTGCCCATGATCGCCAGCACCAGCTCCCCCACGCCGGCGCCCACCGGATCGACGCAAACGATGTGACGTCCGGTTCCGCGAACCTGTGGCTCGCGCACAGTGTTAATCTCTACCAGCAGCAGCTTCTGACCCTCCAGCCGTTCCAGCTTCGCGGTGGAGACCACCGGCCCCACGACCCGCCCCAGCAGCATTCAGGTAATCCGGAAGTAGTCAACCAGACTGCACCGGCGCTGGCGAGTGAAGGTGCGGGCCGACGTGAGCCCCTCGCCCGTGGGCCCGGCGACGGAATAGGTGCCGAATCCCTCGCCCCCCAGGCCAAGGCCGGCGTACGAAGGGCCGTTTTTTACGAAGATCGTCGTGTTCGCCGCGCGCGCCATGTTGTGCATGTTTTCGACGTTGCGCGAATGGATCACCGCCGTGTGGCCGTAGCCGTGCTCCGACTCGATGGCGGCGCGGATCGCCTGATCCACGTTGGGCACCCTAACGATCGGCAGGAAGGGCATCATCTGCTCCTCCTGTACGAAGGGATGCTCTAGCCCGGTCTCGCCGATGAGCAGGCGCAGCTGCTCGTCGAGTGACAGACCGATCCGCTTGCCGAGTACCCAGGCGCTGCGTCCCACCAAGTCCCGGTCGGGGTGGAGCTTGCCGTCGTCGGCTCGGACGAAGGCCTGTTCAGTCAGTTGCTCGATCTGGCGGGCGTCGAGCTCGTAGGCGCTGTAGCGCACCATCTGCGACTTGAGCTCGCCGGCCACCGATTCAACGACGAAGACCTGCTTCTCGCCGATGCAGAGGACGTTGTTGTCGAAGCCGGCGCCGTCGACGATGTCCCTCGCCGCCTTGGGGATGTCGGCCGTCTCGTCCACCACCACGGGCGGATTCCCGGGTCCGGCGATCACTGCCTTCTTCGGGCTGTTGAAGGCGGCGCGGGCGACCGCCGGACCACCGGTGACCAGAATTAGGCGGATGCCCCTGTGGTTGAACAACTGGGTGGCGCTCTCGACCGTCGGCTCGGCGATCGCGGTGATCAGGTCAGCCGGTCCGCCTGCGGCGACGATGGCCTGGTGGAGCAGGCGCACCGCGTACATCGATACGTTCACGGCGCTGGGATGGACGTTGAAGACGGCGGCGTTGCCGGCGGCGACAAAGCTGATGGCGTTGTTGACCATCGTCGGCACCGGATGGGTCGACGGCGTCACCGCGGCGATAACGCCGTAGGGGGCCATCTCGACCACCGTCAGCCCGTGGTCGCCGGTCCAGGAAATCGCCTCCAGGTCCTCAATGCCTGGCGTCGTGTCGGCGGCGACGTTGTGTTTGAGGATCTTGTCCTCGAGGCGACCGATCCCGGTCTCGTCGAGCGCGCGCCGGGAGAACTCCTCTGCGTTGTCCCGGGACACCTGGCGCACCGCGTCGAGAATCGCCTTGCGCTGCTCCAGGGACTGCTCCATCAGGGCCGCCTGCGCCCGCGCCGCGGCTGCGACCGCATCGTCGACCCTGCCGAATACGCCACGATCGCCGGACGCGCCGCCGCCGGACGCGGTGGACGAGACGACACCGCCGGCGGGCCGCAACTGCTGCACCACTTCCTCGACAATCTGGCGGATCTGGCTCTCGGTGATCTGGGGCATGTCCACAGTTTCGGGCCGCTGTTGCCGCTGTTTTGGACGACGTTAAAATAGTCCACTCCTGGAGGTCCGTCAACGTGGAAACGGTTGCACGAACAGTCCAGTTGGTTAGCTTTCCTGCTCTTGAATCGCGACCAATCACCCACCGGAGACCACCATGCGCATCATCCGCTTTCTCGACGAGAACGGCGTGGAGCAGCTGGGCGAAGAGGAGGCCGACGGCTCGGCCAGATTACTCGACGGCAGCCTCTACACCGGCCTGACTCCGACCGGCGAGAGCGCCGGTATCGGCAAGTTGCTCGCCCCCGTTGTTCCAACCAACATCTTCTGCATCGGCCTGAACTACCGCGAGCACGCCGAGGAGTCGGGCTTGGAGCCGCCGGAACGGCCCCTAGTGTTTATGAAGCCGACGAGCACCCTGGCCCATCCGGGCGATCCGATCCGCCTGCCCGCTTGCCAGAACGACCAGGAGGTCGACTACGAATGCGAACTGGCGGTAATTATCGGCAAGGCCGCCCGCGACCTCTCGGCGGCCGAAGCCCTGGACTGTGTTCTCGGCTACACCTGCGCCCACGACGTCTCCGCCCGCATCTGGCAGCTCGAGCTTGGCGGCGGCCAGTGGATCCGCGGCAAGGGCTTCGACACTTTCTGCCCGCTGGGACCAGTGCTGGTGACAGCTGATGAGATCCCCGACCCGCAGACGCTGGGAATCAAGACGGTCCTCAACGGGGAGGTGATGCAGGATCACACCACCGGCGACATGATATTCAGCGTCGCCGAGCTCATCGAGTTCCTCAGCCAGGACACCACCCTGCTGCCCGGCACCGTGATCCTTACCGGCACGCCGCAGGGCGTCGGGTTCGCGCGCGATCCGCAGGTGCTGCTCAAGGACGGGGATCAGGTGGTGATCGAGGTAGAGGGAATCGGCCGGCTGGAGAACCCGATCGTGGACGCCGGCGGCTGACGCGCCGGTCAGGTGGCGTCCTGATCGATGTGGACGTTGTCCACCCTGCCCAGGATGACGGAGTCGAAAGGCTGCGGGACGCCGAAGAGATTGGCCGCCTCGCGCGCCACCTCTACGATCACCAGGTCCCCCTCCCTGACCGGCTGCCACGAAGCGCTGACATGCAGCTCGCCGGCCGGCTCCAGGTCCTGGTTCAGGTCCTGCGTCAGATGCAGGGTCTTGCCCTGGTAGTCTTCCACCCCATGCGACAGCACGGCGGTGCCGATCACCTTGGCCAGATTCACGGCTGCAGCGGGCCGCTGTCGTCGACCAGGCCGACGACGACGCTGCGGACGGGTGGGTGTTCCATGCCGGTTACCTGACCACCGGCTGCGCCGGACTCGCACACCAGCACCTGGCTGCCGATGCCGGCTCCCACGCCGTCGATGGCCAGCTGCATCGGCACTTCGGCGTCACCCTTCCCGGCGGCAGCCTCAACCACCAGGATGCGCTTGCCGGCCAGGCAGTCGTGTCTGGCCGCGGCCACGACGTGGCCGATGACACGGCACACCCTCAAGAGGTCGCCTCCGCCGCATCCGCCAGGGTGATGGTTTTCCCACCGGCGTGCAGGTGATCGAGGATGCCGACGATCACCGCGTCGGTCGGCACGTCCTCCATCCCCGGCGCAAACCGGGCAGAGCTGCCCATCACGGCAAGCGTCAGCTCGCCCGCACCGGCGCCGACCGCATCGACGCAGACCATGTGCCTGCCGGTGCGCACGACTTCCCCGTGGTCGATGGTCACAATCTCGACGAGCAACAGCTTGTGACCGTCGAGGCTGCCGACCTTGGCAGTCGAGACCGCCTGTCCCTTTACAAGTGTGAGAAGCATTAGTTGGCCAGTCGGTGTTCAGCCGGAGGCGGTCCTGCCGAAGTTGTCGGCAAAGACCATGAATTCGCCCAGATCGACCTGCCCCGAGCCGGCGAAGTCGGCGACCAGGACGGATCCCAACTCCAGCACCTCGCCCTTTCCCGATAGCAGCTCCCCCAGCAGCAACGCCCTGCCGAAGCTCGCGCGGTCATCCTAGACGATCGCCGAGAGCGTGAAGGCGCCGGCGAAAATTCCGCGTGCGCTGCTTCCGGCAGGGGTGATCTTGGCCGGGCCGCAATTGACCGCCACGGCTACCTGCTGAAAGTCGACGAAATCCCGACGCAGAACAACCCGCACCGCGACTTCCTGGCCAGCGGTAACCTCCACCAGCCGGCGCTCGCGAGCAACGAGGACCCGTTGCCGTTCCCCCGGCAAACCGGCCAGGTCGATGTCCAACTGGTCTACGGTGGCCGCCAGTACGAAGTCGGCAAAGACCCGGGTGGCGATGGCCGCGGCGCCCACGGCCGTCTGCAGGCCCAACTCCGTCCCGGTCAGATCAATCGTCGAGGGCATCCTGTCGAGCGCCGCCGCCTCGACTACGGTGGTAGCCCCGATGTTGTCGACGCGCCAAACCGCGGGCGGCGTCACGGCAGACGTCAGCAACAGGACGGCCAGTGCCCGTCCGGCGAGATTGTGTTTGCTGCTCCCATCGACCATGGACTCCTCCTCCTGTAGAGTGGGCGGAAAACCGTTAGCCTGGGAGCGTCGGAGCGACCTCCAGCAGATCGAGGCTGGCAAGTCCTCGTTCGATCGCCTCCGCTCCATAGCCGTAGAAGCCGGCGATCCGCTCGATCACCTTGTTCATCAGGACGTCCGGGCATGATGCCCCGGAGGTGACGGCGATACGGGCAGGCAGGTCGGGCAGCCACCCTTCGATGACGGCAATCTGTTTTTTGTTGATGTCAAAGTGACGGATGCGCTCCCGCGACAGCAGCTCGCCGTCGCTGGCGATCAGGAAGCTCGGCATGACCTGGGAACAAATCTCCACCAGGTGGGAGGTGTTGGAGCTGTTGTAGCCGCCCACGATCACGGCCAGGTCGGGACGCGCCGCCAGTAGGGTCTTGGTCGCGTCCTGGTTCTGGTTGGTCGCGTAACACAGCGTGTCGTTCGTGTCGGCGAAGTGATACTCCAGGTCCTGCTCTCCGTAGCGGGTCCGCATCGCCTCGCGCACGAGGGCGGCGACCTGCTTGGTTTCCTCCGCCAGCATCGTCGTCTGGTTGACCACTGCGACCCGCTCCAGGTCAGCCCCCGGGTCGAAACCGGGTGACCACTTATCACCGAATGCCGCCGTGAATTCCGCCAACGAGCTCCGGCCGACGATGAAGTCACAGATCTGCTCGGCTTCGCCCTCGTTGAGGACAACCAGTGTCTTGCCGTGCTGCCTAGTGTGGGAGTGCGTCGCCTGGGTCTCCTCGTGGGCAAATTTGCCGTGGATCAGAATCGTGTAGCCGTCGCGGCCGAGCTGCTCGCCGCGGTTCCAGACCTTGGAGACGAACGGACAGGTGGTATCGAAATTCTCGCGGAACTCTTCCGACTCGGTCTGCAGCCCGCTGCGCTGCAGCGAGCTCTCGATCTCGAGGGTCGTGCCGAATGCGGGGATCAGCACGACGTCGTCTTTGGCGATCCCTTCTTCGGGGACGTTCCGTCGGCCATCTGAGTCGTAGATGAACTCGATACCCCGCTGCTTAAGATCGTTGTTGACGAGCGGGTTGTGGATTATCTCGCTGACCAGGTAGGTACGCTTGTCGGGGAACTTCTCCAGCGACGAGAATGCCATGTGGATCGCGCGTTCGACGCCGAAGCAGAAACCGAAATGGCGGGGAATGAGCAGCTCGAGATCGCCCACGGGCAGGCGGGTGGGCGCCAGGGCGCGCTTGCCGGTCTGCAGGCGAAAGTTCTTGACCCGCTGAATGATCGAACCGGCGTAGTGGTTGGGAACCCTGTCGAACTGGGCGTAGGCCATGCCGCTGCTCTCCTAATCGAAGCTGAATCTACTTCCGGCCCCTTAGCTGTCAAATCTGTAGCGTCCGGGGCAGCCGTTGACATCGGTTCGCACCGCTTCTACCCTTGCCACATGACCTCCAGCCAACCCACGTCGGCGCCGCTCGCAGTCGCACTTCTCAGCGGCGGCTTGGACAGCTGCGTCGCGGCCGCAGTAGCCGCCCTCGACCACCGGCTGGCCCTCCTGCACGTGGGCTACGGACAGCGAACCGAAGCGCGGGAGCTGCAGGCCTTCAGCGAAATCGCCGATCACTTGGGCGCGGCTATGCGGCTGGTCTGTCGGTTTCCGCACCTGCAGCAGATCGGCGGCACGGCGCTGATCTCCGGCCACGGACAGAAGCAGCATACCGATGCCGAGCTACCTGACACCTACGTACCTTTCCGCAACGGCAATCTGCTCGCCGCCGCCGTCTCCTATGCCGAAGTCGTGGACGCCGCGGCAATTTTCGTCGGCGCTCACGAGGCGGACTCGCCCTATCCGGACTGCACTGCAAGCTTCTTCGACAGCTTCGCTGCAGCCGTTGCCGCCGGCACCGGCCCAAGCTCGGAAATACGGATCTGCACACCCCTGCTCCACCTCGACAAGACCGGCATCGTCAGTCGCGGCCACGAGCTGGGCGCGCCCCTCCACCTGACCTGGTCCTGTTACACCGCGTCCGAGATCGCCTGCGGCCGCTGCGAGAGCTGCCGGATCCGGCGCGCCGGCTTCGCCGCCGCCGGCCTGGCGGATCCGGTTATCTACGCCTGATTGTGTTACCTCCAGTCTCCCCCTTTATTATCTGTACCGACCTTAAATTCAGGGGCAGGGCATGCCCGATAGCACGACCAACCAACTAGAGACCTTTCCGAATCCCAATCCGGAGCGCGATTTCACCATCGAGATGGAATGCCCGGAATTCACTTCTGTCTGTCCCCGCACCGGACAGCCCGACTTTGGCACGATCCGCATCAGCTACGTTCCTGACGCACAGTGCATCGAGCTGAAGTCGCTCAAGCTCTACCTGTGGGCATATCGGCAGGAAGGCATCTTCTACGAAGCCGTGACCAACCAGATCCTCGACGATCTGGTGACCGCCTGCCAGCCCCGCCGTATGACGGTAACAGGAGACTTCAGGCCGCGCGGCGGCATCAGCACAGTCGTAACCGCGAATTACGCGGCCGACGTCTGAGTGCGACGGTGACAGACCGTCACGAGATATGGAGACCGTTTCATGGCAGAGACTCCTGCAGTAGATGATGTAGCCGAAGTCGAGGAAGGCACGGATGCGCTAGATAACGACGCAGCCGGCGGCGGCGACGAGGGGGGCAAGCAGGGCAAGACCTGGTACCCCTACATCACCAAGAACCAGTTCGAGAAGTTCCTCGCGCGCCTAGACGGCAAGGTGCCGAGCGAGATAGACCGCGACTACGTGCGGGCCATCATCCGCACGCCGTCGATGATCTACCGCTTCCTCCGCGGCATCGAGGCAATGAAGCTGATCGACCGCGACCAGAAGCCGACCGATCGGTTGCACCGTCTCGTCGACACCGAAACCCGCAGCGACGCCATGCGCGAGGTCGTCCGCGACCTCTACGGCGACATGCTCGACGAGCGCGAGGGCGACGACACCATGGCCGACGGCGAGATCACCGCTTTTTTCCGACAGCGTACCGGCATGGGCAACGATTCGGCCAGCAAGATGAAAATGTTCTTCAAGTACCTCATGGCCGAGGCTAACCTCAGCGACGAGGAGACCGCACCCGAGCCGGCAACACCGGCGCCTGCGCCCGAACCAGCACCAACACCGGCCGCGCAGAGCCGCCGGGCATCGAGGGATCGAGGCGGCGAGGGCCGCCAAGGCGGCCGCTCCTCATCCGCAGCATCCGACTCGCAGAGCGAGCGTTCGAGCAGCGGCCGCTCCTCATCCGCAGCATCCGACTCGCAGAGCGAGCGTTCGAGCAGCGGCCGCTCCTCATCC
>CAYWBJ010000046.1:0-3381 GCA_964456165.1 uncultured Gemmatimonadaceae bacterium
TGATGCCTTGAAGCAGGCCGGTTTCCGCACCGGCGATCACGGCCTGGTCGAATGGTCGGTCGCCGGAGAGCGGTACGTCAAGCAGGCCCTGCCCCCATGGACGATCGACTTCTCTTATCCGCCGGAGAGTCTGGTTGCCGAGATGGACTATGCGGGCATCGAGCGGGCCCTGATTCATCGCACTCCCTACATGACCGATTCGAACACCTGGATCGGCGCCTGCGTGCGTCGTTTCCCGGACCGACTGGACGGTCTGGCGCGCATTCCTGAGTGGCGCATCGAGGGCGAAACGGACGCCATGATTGCCGAGCTGCACCGGGCGATCAACACCGATGGGCTCGTCGGTCTCCAGTTCATGCCTTTCCACCGCCGGCTCTACGGGCAGTCGGGCCCCTGGGACGGCGACGGCTTCCGGCCGTTCTGGGAGGCGGTACGCGACCTGGGGATCACCGCCTACATGACCGTCGGCGGCGCCCACACGCTCGAGGGCTACCTGGAGGAGCTGCGGGTGTTGCGGCGCTGGATGGAGACCTACCCGGAGGTGACCGTCGTCTGCACCCACGGCTTCAACTGGCGGCTGCTGGCCGGCGAGGACACTCTCGAGATTCCCGCCGCGGTCTATGAGGCTGCGCCCATCGAGCACCCGGGCTACCACGTCCAGATTCTCTTCGCCGTTTTCATGCAGTCGGTGTGGGATTACCCGATGCCGCAGATCCGGCCGGCGCTCGAGCAGATGATCGAGCGCATCGGCGCCGACCGCATAATCTGGGGCACTGACATCCCGATCGTGATGCTGCACTGGACCTACCGGCAGAGCCTGGACTACATCCGCTCCTACTGCGACTTCATTCCGGACGAGGATATGGAGCTGATACTGGGCGGGAACATGGCCCGCCTGCTGGGGCTGCCTGAGGCGGCCACCGGGTAAGCGAAACATTCGAGGCTGGGGCAGGCCTGGGACCGCTAGTTTCCTCTAGCAGGGGGATCCAAGATCGGCCACCGGAAGGAGTCGATTACCCGCAGGAGCGACGGGTTGTCGGCGCGCAGCGCTGGTAGGTACTCGCCGACCCGCCGCCGCTTCCACCATCCCTCCTCTCCGAACTCGGTGAACTGGTACTCGTAGAGCTCGGCGCGGATCTGCCGCGGCGGAATCGATGGGAACGGGTTCACCTCCAGTAGACCAGCAACTGCCTGGTTGCCGTGCAGTAGCTTGTAGACAAGGTGCACCAGCCAGGGCTGGGTGCGGTAGTCGGACATGGCGGCGAACCAGATCTGCCAGTCGAGCCGATGCTGGTAAGGGGCGATGACGCACGGACGCCGCATCGGATCGCCCGGTTTGCAGCTGAATTCGTACTCCCTCCACTCCGTTGACTCCGAGATTACCTGGTCCTGGGTGCCGAGCAGGACTACCTCGCGGCGGACCTTGCCGACACTGCCGAAGGCGCCATAGGTGTTGACCAGGTGCAGGGGATCGAAGGAGGTGTTCATCACCTGTCGCGAAGCGACCAGGTTGGCTATCGGGTCGATGCTGAGGTAGCCGATCAGGACCAGGAGGGTGTAACGCACGAGCCGGCGTCGGCCGGTGATCCGCGGGCTGCTGCCGTGGAGTTCGTAGAGCTGCTGTCTCCAGCCGATCAGTGCCGCGCGCGCCCGGGACGGCAGCCCCCGGGCCACCTGGCACCAGTGGGCGTCGTCGAAACAGGTAAAGCAGAGGATCAGCGTCAGGTAGTTCAGCCAGGACAGGTTGCCGCTGAGAATCAGCAGGACCTGGAAGAGGGCGATCAAGCCGCCACCGGCGGCGCGCAGACGGCGCGGCCCGAAGATCATCAGCGGTGCGACGAGCTCGACGGCGTGATTGAACAGGACGCCCCCCTGGTGGACCCAGGCTGGCAGCTGATGCAGATACCAGCTCAGCGGGCTAGGCAGGGGCTGGGTTTCGTAGTGGTGGACCAGGCAGGTCAGGTCCCACCAGCAGGGATCGCCGCGCAGCTTGATGAGGCCGGCGCCGAACATGACGCGGTAGAGTAACCAGCGCAACAGCCAGATCACCGCTTTGTCCGGCAGGTTGCGTTCCAGGCTGCCCCAGCCCCGGCGCCCGGGACAGAGGAAGATGGCGAGGAAGCCGGCCTCGAGCGTGAGGATCTCCCAGCCGTAGCCGTAGAATAGCTGGCCGACGTTGACGAAGGAGAGGTAGAGGATCCAGAGGACGGCCAGGAGCAAAACGCTGGCGTAGCCGCACGCCAGTGCCAGGGCCAGCACGAAGCCGAGCCAGGCGAGCACGCTCATGAAGCTGTCGCTGCTGCCGAGCCAGAGCAGAGATGGAGCCGACCAGAAGCCACCCGAGCCGGAGTCAGCCGCTGCCCTCAAGCTGTCCAGATAGAGGTGGACGGGAAGCAGGCCGCCAGCGCCCAGCAGCGGCAGGAGCTGATTGGCCAGGGCCAGGAAGGCGACGGCGTAGATGGCCCCGAGGGCGCGCAGGAAGGCGATCCGGGTGATGAAGTACTGGCTGTCGGCCGGCTCCAGCGCCTGCACGAAGGGGAGCCACAACCGTTCGCGGACGCCGGCCCAGCCGGTAGCGGCCGGCCGGGGCTGCCCAGGGGCGGCCGCCCCCTCACCGGGATCGTCCGGAGTGGCGACGGCGGCGTCCATGCGTTGATCCTTCGCCGCTGATTCGTCGGGAGGGGGCACGGGGGGATTCAGTCGATGGTCAGCGAGGCCAGGTAGACGTTGGACCCGGGGGCGTCGGGCGGGTACTCGTGCGAGGAATAATAGGCCACGAGGAATCGATCATCGCTGGTGGCGAGGATGTTCCCGTAGCCGGTGTCGCCGCCGCTGGGCAGGACGGTCTGCAGCGCAAAGTCGTCATCCTCGTACAGGAAGACACCGACGCGGAGCCCGTTTTCGTCGTGCCGGCCGAACGATTCGGTGAAGCGGGTGCCGCGCTCCTGCATGAAGCTGCGCCCGGTGGCGACGATGCGATCGCCGACCCGGGCGACCGCGGCACCCTTGATTCGCGTCTGTGACTTGCGGTGCTCCCAGTGCTCGAAGGGAGGCGACGCCGTCGAGAGGATGGCGAAGGCGCCCGGGGTGCGGGTGAGGGCGAGCATGCGTCCGTCGTCCAGGACGATCAGGGCGCATTCGCTCGGATAGGGGCAACGGGGGTAGGCCGGATCGTCGTCGGCCGGCATCTCGAAGCCGTGCACGATCTCTGAGAGCCAGGTCCAGCGCTCGCCGTCCTCGGAGGTGAGCAGGTCGACGCTGCAGTAGATGCCCTCGGGACTGTGCCCGGAGCTGTCGGCGGCCACGTAATACCGGCTGTCGTGAGCGAGCGGATGCCAGAAGTCGTAGTTCATGGTGTAACAGCGTTTCGGCGTCGACCAG